>JAIRTI010000241.1 GCA_031255035.1 Desulfovibrio sp. | reverse complement strand
GACAGTCCCCCGATGGTTTACGAATCCATCAAGTTTATGCCCCTATAGGAATGGTCGTTCCTGTAGGGGCAACCTTATTTAGTCGTCATAGAAACGCCGCATAAGGGCCGCAAGGATATCGGCAATCATGTCGACGGCAATATCCCGTAGGAACTGTACCATTTATATCGGTCCGCATCATCAATAAGTAGCGGCTAATCAACGAAGCTTTGCGCTTGCCGGCGGGTGAGCCAGAGTAGCAAAGGGTCGTGTACAAAAGAGGAAAACCCGAAATGGCTGTAAAACGCGGCGGCTTGGTCGTGTTTGGCTTTTATCAAAAAAATCGCCCAGGCCAGTTCGCCGCGTAGGGCGCGTTTTACCGCGTCGGCCAGCAAAAGAGCGCCCAGACCCCGCCCTTGGCATACAGAGGCCACGGCGAGGCGGCCCAAAAGCACGGCGGGCACTTGGCCGTAGCGCGGCAATTTACGGCGCATGGCCTCCGGCAATTCGGTCAGGTCGGCGGAGGCGGCGGACAATGTATAGAAGCCTGAAATAGCTGCCGAATACGGCGCCGCCGCCACAATCACATTGGCAAAGCCCCGGCGCATATCCTGCCCGGCCTGTGTTTTCAGGTAACGGTCAAGCGCCTCGTCACCGCAGGAAAAACCCGAGCGGTCGTGTTCCGCGCCGTCCGGGCGGAGCGGCGCCATACGCGCATTTAGGATCGTCACAGACTTTCCACGTTGCGCTCATGATCACGCATTGCTTTACGCAAGCGTTCGGTTCGCTCGTTCGGGCGGCGGTTTTCATCCAGCAGCGCGGCGGCCAGCATTTTTTGATCCTCCAGACACAACCGGATCAGGCTGTGCTCGGCAATGACCTTCTGTGCCGCGTCATTGACGGCGGCTATGAGAAAATCCGTCTGCGTCCGGCCTTGCAGGGCAGCGGCCATGGCGAGATTTTCTTTGATATGGGCTGGAATACGGGCGTCAATGCGCACAGTAGGCGACTGGGTCTCGGGGGTTTGTGGATTCATGAAGCGCTCTCTTTTTCAACGTGTACAGCTTATCGCTGTACACGTCAAGATGCTTTCTTATAAACTGTCGATAACAAGTTAAGTTGACCGATATAGGCAGCACATGAATTAACCGATTGTGATGGCGATAAAACCTTTTCTATCGCTTTATTCCTGTCGCTTTATTCCTTGCCTTGAGAGGTAATAAAGATTATCTTCGGGCCATGGAACTACTTGATCAACTGGAACAACGAGTAAATACTCTTCTGGACAGGGTCGGGACTCTGCGTGCCGAAAACGCCGTTTTACGCGCCACGCGCGAAGAGTCGCTTGCCGGGGTGAAAGAAGAACACGATCGCGTTGTGACCGCTCTGAAGGAAGCGCATCAAGAGGAAATGAAGTCGCTCCGCCAGGCCCGCGACCAGGAACTGGCCGCCTTGAAAGAGGCGAGCCAGAAGGAAACGAGCGCTATGGGCAATGAAACCCGGACCCTCAGAGAGACGTTGGAATCCGAGCGCGCCCGCAATTCCGACGCCCTGTCGCGTATAGAGACCCTTATCGGCCGCATCAGGGAACAGACGGATCAAGAGTAACGCCATGCACAGCCATGTTCTTGAAGTGCTGGGGCTGGAACTTTCGTTTCGGGCGGAAGCCGACCCGGCGCGTATCGAGCGAGCGCGAAAGCTCCTCGAAGAGCGTTTTTCAAGAATGGGGCAACACGGCGGAATGTTAAGCAAAGAAAAACTCTTTGCGTTCCTCGCCCTTTCTCTTGCCGATGATGTGCTGCTGTTGCAGCGTGACAAGAAAGAAACGGCCGGGCGCATTGAGGAAATTCTGGGCGCCATACAAAAAGTCGCGGGATAAACGCTTGTTGGCGAAAGGAGCAGCGCTTCCTTTCGCGCGGTGAAACGCGGTCATGCCGCTTTGCCGTCCTTACCCGCTGGTTGCATACCCTGGAGTGCGCGTGTCGGGTGCCGTCGCTGGCCTCACAAGCATTCATTAAGGGACTTGCCGACGATACGGTGTGCATGCCCGGCCAGCACCGGGAAGCCTGAAGGTCGTCCAATCGTCCCGCCGTGGGCAAAGTCAAGGTCCTGCGGGAGGGCAGCCGCACGGCTCATCCGGGGTGACAACCACGCTTTTTCCACGCAGCGCGCTTGCGTTGCAGGCCCTGCTTTTTTCCGCCGGAATGTCGGTTTGCGGAAATAAGCGGGGCTTTTTTTTCAGCGCTTCCCTGGATTCACCGGACAATGCCGTCCGTCAGCCATATGAGGTTTCCATGCATTCCACGTACATCATTTACGGAGCGGCAGCCATCGTTATCGGCGCGCTGTTCGGTTTTTTTTTATCCCGCATTGTCGGCGGCAAGCGCGTCAAGGCCGCCAACGACCTGGCCCAGCGCATCGTTGCGGAAGCCCGCAAGGAGGCCCAGGCCCAGAAAAAGGAAATAGTGCTCCAGGGCAAGGATGAAGTGCTCGAAGCCAAGCGCCAGGTCGAGCAGGAACTCAAGGAACAGGAGCGCGAACTCAAGGCCAAGGATAAAAAACTTGAGGAACACGGCGAAAAACTTGAAGCCAAGCTTGAAAACGCCCGCCGCAAGGAACAGGAGTTCCTCATGGTGGAAAAAGAATTCGCCCGGAAAGAAAAAGAACTCGACGACCTGGACGCACTGCTCAACAACCGTCTTGACGAGCAGGAACGGCGGCTTCAGGAAGTGGCCGGCCTCACCGCCGAAGAAGCCAAGACCCGGCTCTTCGCCGACATCGAGGCCCGCACCCGCCACGAAGCCGCCAGGATGATGCGCGTCATCGAAAGCGAAGCCAGGGAAGTGGCTGACCGCAAAGCCAAGGAAATCCTGGCCACGGCCATCCAGCGCTATGCCGGCGACTATGTCGCCGAACAGACCGTGACCACCGTGTCCCTGCCCAGCGAAGACATGAAAGGCCGCATCATCGGCCGCGAAGGCCGCAACATCCGCGCCCTTGAAGCGGCCACCGGCGTTGACCTCATTATCGACGACACCCCGGAGACGGTTATCCTGTCCGCCTACAGCCCGTTGCGCCGCCAGGTGGCGAAGATGGCCCTGGAACGACTTATCCAGGACGGGCGCATCCATCCGGCCCGCATTGAGGACATTGTGACCAAGGTGGAGCAGGAACTTGAGGTGCACGTGCGCGAAGTGGGCGAGCAGGCCACCTTTGACGCCGGCGTCCACGGCATCCATCCCGATATCGTGCGCCTGCTCGGGCAGTTGAAATTCCGCACCAGCTTTTCCCAGAACGTGCTCCAGCACTCGCTTGAGGTCTCTTCGCTCTGCGGCATCATGGCGGCCGAGTTGAACCTGGACATCAAGCGGGCCAAACGGGCCGGGCTTCTGCATGACATCGGCAAGGCGCTGGATCACGAAATCGAGGGCTCCCACGCCACCATCGGCGCGGATGTGGCCAAGCGCTACGGCGAGAACAAGGAAATCATCCACGCCATCGCGGCCCACCATGAGGACACGCCGCCGAAAACCGCTCTGGCCGTGCTCGTCCAGGCCGCTGACAGCCTTTCCGGCGCCCGCCCCGGCGCCCGCAAGGAACTGCTGGAAAACTACGTCAAGCGCCTGGAAGACCTTGAAAACATCGCCACGTCCTTTGACGGTATCGCCAAGGCCTACGCCATCCAGGCCGGCCGGGAAGTGCGGGTGATGGTCAACTCGGACGACGTCAACGACGACACCACCTACCTCCTGTGCAAGGACATCGCCGAAAAAATAGAACGCAATCTGACCTACCCCGGCCAGATCCGGGTGACGGTCATTCGCGAGCGCCGGGCCGTGGGCTACGCCAAATAGGGAAACACTGATTTTTTGGCCTTATATGACAGCGTATTCTTTCAGTAAAATCATCCCGAGCGGCAATCCCACCATTTTGCTGCACGATCCCCTGTTGCCCGAAGGAAGCTTTCCGGCGCTGGCGGCCGAACTTATGGGGGCCATGCACCTGGGCGCCGAACAGGTGGGGGCGCTCTACCCGCCCGCGCAAGGCGCGCCGGCCCGCCTGCATATGATGGGAGGGGAATTCTGCGTCAACGCCACCCGCGCCGCCGCCCTCATGCTGGTCCGCCAGGGTCGTCTCGGTCTTTTTTCGGCAGAGGGCGAAACGCCGGTCTGGGGCGGCGTCATCGCCGTCTCCGGGGCGAGGCGTCCGGTGCGGGTGCTGCTTGCCGCCGACGCTCCCGGCCTGTACCGGACCATCGCTGCCTTTCCCGAATGTTTCGCCGCGGCCGGCGGCCAATGCCGTCAGCAAGACGCTCCGGAAGGCGGCGACGCGGCGCCCGAACGGCTCTTCTGCGCCGCCCTGGTGGACTGTTCGGCCCCGGCCACCGTGTGCCGCCCCATGCAGCGGGGGGTGATCCTCGTCAGCATGCCCGGCATGCCGCACCTGCTTGTTGACGCGAGCCGCCATCCGCTGCCGGACCTGTCCGCAACAGCCTGGATGAAGGAAAGCGCCGCCTGGCGGCATCTCTGCGGACTGTCGGACGCCCCGGCCTCGGGCGTCGTCTGGTACGAGCCCGTTGCGGAAGGTTATGCCCTGTACCCGGCCGTTGCCGTGCGCGCCACCAATTCCGAGCACATGGAAAGCGCCTGCGGCTCGGCCTCCCTCGCCCTGGCCCTGGCCTTGCGCATGACCCTGCCCGACAAGGAGCTTCAGGCGGTGGACGTCAGACAACCCGGCGGCGGAACCTTGCGCGTGCTCTTTCATGACGCCGGCGACCCAAGCCCCGAAAACGCCGGCGCCCCACAAAACTCCGACCGCCAACCCAAACTCGCCTGGATATCGGGCCCGGTTTCGCTCGCCGCCGAAGGCGTCGCCTACCTGTAGCCTTCGATCTGGAATGGATTAACTTTGAAAGGCAATGCCTCCGGCGGCCGGGGCGCTGCCCCGGACCCCGCCGGGGGAAATGATTTACCCCGGACCCCCTCAGTTTGGGTTCCGGCTGCGCGTATCAACAGGGGCGCCACTTGGGTTCCGGCTGCACATAGCGACAGGGCACGACTATCAGCCACCTAATCGCCGGGTCCAGGG
>JAIRTI010000173.1 GCA_031255035.1 Desulfovibrio sp. | reverse complement strand
CTCCTTCGTCGCTGGCTTGCAGGATTCCATCGTCGTAAGCGCGTTTGAGGCGCAAAAGTTCCCTGCTGGATTGGGCGACATCCACATAGACGGGGTCTAGTTGCTGGATGACGGCCAGCGCATCGGACTGGTTCTTCGTGACCAACGCACCCGGAGTAACGGACGAACGGCCTATCCTGCCGGATATGGGCGCTCTCACTTCCGTGTAGCGCAGATCGATCCCGGCCGCTTCCAGGGCGGCCTTGGCGGCGGCAATTTCCGCTATTATCTGGTCATAGGCGGCATTGGCATCATCGGATTCTTGTCTGCTGACAGCATTTTTGTCCGCCAGGTTGGAGAGACGGCCAGAGCGCAACTTCGCGGCTGTTTCGTTGGCCTGGACACGTTGCAGGTTGGCCTGCGCGTTGTTATACGCGGCCTGGTATTCGGCAGGATCTATCTGATACAGAACATCGCCTTCCCGCACCTCCGAGCCTTCTTCAAACAAGCGTTTTTGGATAATGCCGGAAACTTGCGGCCGGACCTCGGCATGGGTGTAGGCGGAAACACGGCTCGGCAATTCTGTAGTAAGGATTACCCGCCTTGCCTTTATTTCCATATAACTGACGGCGGGTATTTGCTGTTGAGGATCAACTTCATTGCAACCGGGGAGCAACACGCTCAAGAAAATCAGGCTCAATATCAGATATTGGTGTCGACTTTTCATACTCTGTTATTCCCTCCGCTGTTGTGCCGTACTCCGTTGCACGGCAACGAAACCGCAGTATTTATGGGTGAAATATACAGAATGACGGGTTTGGTTTGGGATGCACAAAATTGCCATTTTTTTGCCTATTCCAACCAAGAGACTATCTGAACGGCAAAAACAGTGGTAAATTCATGCTGACAAGTAGGCATACCTTGAACGGCTACCCGAGGAAGACGAGATGGAAAATCAGCAAGATGCTTTGAGAAGATCAGAAAGTGGCTTCATTGAAATGCTGTTACGATGGGCGCCCCGGGACGGCCTCAATAGGACATCCATAGACGGCCTGGAGATCTTCAGGCGGGATGATACGATAAAAGTTGAGAACCGTGTGTGCAAACCCAGGGCCTCACTTATTGTCCAAGGGGCCAAACGGTCAGTCATCGGCACTGAGGAATATCGCTTTGGGGGTGGTTACTGTCTCGTATGCGGGGTGGATATGCCCGGTGCAAGCCATATAACGGCAGCCACCCCGGACGAGCCTTTTCTATGCGTGACGATCAATCTGGATATAGAAATGTTCTCGAAGTTCGCCTCGGAAATTCCCGAATCTCTTTTGAGTAAAAGCCGGGAAGGGCGGGGAGTCTCTCTCGCGCGAGCGGAGCCGGAGGTGTTCGACGCATTTTTTAGATTGACCAGCCTGCTTGACAGGCCGGAAAGAATTGCAGCACTCACCCCCCTGGTAATGCAGGAGCTCCATTATTTTCTTTTTGCCGGGCCCCAAGGCGACTTTTTACGTCAATTGAGCCTCCCCCGCTCGAATAATAATCAAATTGCCCAAGCCGTTTCCTGGATCCGGAACAATTTTTCTGAACCGCTTTCAGTTGAGGATTTAGCCAAGCGCTTCAATATGTCGGCAACGAGCCTTAACCGGCATTTCAAGAGGGTTACCACTCTCTCGCCGCTCCAGTACCAGAAGAAATTACGCCTGCATGAAGCGCAACGGCTCATGATATCCGAATGCATGGACGCCAATGGCGCCAGCCTGGCTGTGGGTTATGAAAGCCCTTATCAATTCAACCGTGAATACAAGAGGCAGTTCGGACTCCCGCCGCACCAAGATGTCAAAGCAAGGCGGCATATCTGATTTGCCAATCCTAATCGCCATAAGCAAAACGCCCCTGTTCCGGGGCGTTTTGCTTATTCCCAATTGCTAATGCTTTCCTGGCACTCAGCCAGCCGGAGCTGCCCCCAAAATCATTGATGCCCTTGCCGTCTTTGTCTGGTGCGCTGGTTCTCTGATGCACGCTTTACCGCCTCAGTCCTCGGCTTCGCTCCAGAGCCATATCTATTCCCCTGACGACTTCCGCAAAAGCCTGTTCACGCTCCGGGGCAAGGCGGATGTGATTCATGGCCTCCTGGACCAGCGCCGCTTGCTTTGAACCAGTGCCGCCGAAACGCCGAAGTCTTTCGGAAAGTTCCCGGCTCATTTCTTTCAGCCGTGGCGCTTCGGTGGTCATGTCGGCCTGCATCCGTTCCCGGCAGAAAGCAAAGGCTTCGGCCTTGTCCTCCGCCTCGTCAAAGTATTCCATATAGGGTTGAATTTGAGCCTGATAATAGCTATCCGTTTTGTAGTTTTCCTGCTTGGCGATTTCCAGCAAAGCAGCCTGACATTCTTCAAGCGTTGGAGCCGGAGCAGGCTTGTGTTCGACCTGGGGCGTGGCCTTCAAAACCGTATCTTCCCGCTGCCGGTTGCGGTTGCCGCGCATGGTGTGGATTCCCTTGCGTTCCATCGCTGCCACACTCGGCCCAAGGTGTGTTGTCGGCGCACGGTCAATACCCTGGGCTTCCAGCGTTCTGTGATCGATACGGGCCTCATACCCAGCAAGGCGCAACGCATGATTTGCCCGCTCGGCCCAGAGTCCCCGACACTGGAGTAACCATTCACGTGGGCGCAGCTCGTTTGTCTTTTTGGCCCCGCCTGTTGTCGGGTCTTTTGCCGCCCGCTTGAACCACAAACCCGGCTCACGGGCGAGGCCGTCATTGACCCGCTCGGAGATGAGCAAATGGCAATGCGGATTTTCCTTGTCATGGCCCTTGTGGACGGCGAAACTGTACGGCAGGGGGCCATCCTTTGTCCGGGCCATTTCGCGGCAGAAAGAAGCGGCCAGGGCTATCTGCCGCTCCGGCGGCAATTCTTTGGGCAAGGCGAACTCAAGCTGCTTGAACAGTCTGCCGTTCGCCCGCTCGTGGGTGTCGGCGGCCTCCCAGTAATTCCGGGGAGCCGCCTCCGCCCAAGCGGGCATATTGCCGTGACCTTTATGGAGCAGCTCGGCATGGTCGCTTGCGTACCTGCCGGAACGCTCGATATAGTCACTGCGGGCGGCGGCGCTGACGCTCACGCCACGTGATACCGTTTTCGCCGTCAGGTGATAAATCGCCACGCGATTACCTCTTCAACCTCGTAGAGCGCATATATGGTCCCGCCCTGGAGTCAAGAAAAAGTGAATTGGCTTTTTCGGTTCGGATGCAAACATATATTCGGCGTCAGCCAATGGCGGCAGCGCCCTGATGGTGTATACGCGCTTTCGTTCCTCATCACTCAGTCGGCGTTGTAACGCCTTGCGCTCTGTCAGGTTTTCCGAAAGCCGGTCCGACCGTTTTTCCATCTCTCCTTTCTTGGCAACCTTGGGTAGGCTTTGATGCCGTCAGCGTTTGGCGGGCCGCTTGCGAGAGGCTCACGCAAAATGAAGCCGCGCCGCAAGCGGCATGACAAACGCGATGCTACGCTGCATGCCTGTATTCCGTGCCCTGGGTCAGCATGCTCCATGCCACGCGGGCTGTTTTATTGGCCAAGGCCACACTGGCCTTGTTTTTCCCCCGCCGCACTACGAGTTCCAAGGCCCAGAGGTTTCGTCGGTGTTCGGGCGTATATCCCCCAACCATACGCGAAAGCGCAGCCCGCGCTCCGTGGATCAGCAAGGTTCGGGTGTAGCTATCTCCCCGTTTGGAGATGCCCAAAAGTCTGGCTTTGCCACCAGTGGAGTTTTGGCGCGGCACAAGGCCCAGGAACGCGGCAAACTCCCTGCCGTTTTTAAAATTCGAGGCCACACCGGCGATAGTCAGCAGGATAGTGGCGGTCATAACGCCAATGCCCGGCACTTGCATCAGGCGTTGGCAGGCTTCGTTCTCTTTGACCACGACCTTGAGCAGCTTGTCCTGTTCAAGTATCCGCTCATCGAGAAAACACAGCGACTCATAAAGCGAAGTCAGGTTCCGGCGCATAAGGCCGGAGAGATCGTTTTCCTCGTCGGCGATGAGCGCGGGCAACTGGTTGCGGACGGCACAAACTCCCTGGCGAATGACAATGCCATACTCGGCGAGCAGTCCCCTGGTTTGATTGATAAGCGCCGTACGCGATTTGACGTATCCCTGCCGGATACGGTGGATACATTGAATATCGATCTGCTCCGGCGACTTATGCGGCACGAAACGCATGTTGGGCCGTTGCACGGCCTCGCAAATGGCCGCCGCGTCGTTGGCGTCGTTCTTCGCCCCGAGCAGGTACGCTTTCACATACCTGGGGTGGATGCGCCGCACCTCATGCCCGAGGCTTTCAATGGTTCTGGCCCAGTACTCCGAAGAGGCGCAGGCTTCCATGCCCACAAGGCATGACGGCAGGTTGGCGAAGAAGCGGACGACCCTTGCGCGGCTCAAGGTGCGGTTGAGTACGGGCTTGCCCCTGGCATCCACGCCGTAAACGGAGAAACTGTTCTTTGCCAGATCAATGCCGATGGTGGTAACGGTCTTCATGGGATGGTCTCCTTTCATAGGTTTTTGCGATATCCTATGGTAGCCGCTTTATGCGGGCGGGACCATCCCATCACTCA
>JAIRTI010000091.1 GCA_031255035.1 Desulfovibrio sp. | reverse complement strand
CCCTTCCTGCCTGAAAACGCCTTGCTGCGGCTTCTGCCCGGCGCCCAGGATCACCGGGGGCGCGTCATTGCCGCGCCTGACGAAGCGGCCGTGCGCGCCGCCTTTGCCTGGCTGGCCGGACAAGGCGCGGCCGCTGTCGGCGTCGTCTGCAAGTTCAGCCCGAAGAACCCGGAATTGGAGCGCTCTCTCTGCCAAGCGGCCCGCGCCTTTTTCGGCCCGGAGACGCCGGTGCTGGCCGGGCATGAAGTCAGCGGCGCCCTCAACTTTTTGCGACGGCTGAACACGGTGTGGTGCAACGCGGCGCTCGCGACCGTCAGCCGGGACTTCATCAGCGCCCTGGAGCGCGGCGTCAGCGCTCTCGGCCTCGCCTGTCCCGTCAATGTGCTCAAGGCCGACGCCGGCGCCTTCAGCGCGGCCGACGCCGCTCTTGATCCGGTCAGCACCATGGGCTCCGGCCCCTCGGCCAGCCTGCTCGGCGCATGGGCCACGGAAGGCGTCCGCGAACCGGGGGCGCGGCTCCTTGTCTCGCCCCCGGCGGATACTCTGATGATCGACATGGGCGGCACCAGCACGGATCTGGCCCTGCTGGCCGGCGGCTATCCGCTGCTGTCCCCTCGCGGCTTGCCTGTGGCCGGAAGGCCCACGCTGACGCGCGCGCTGTGGACGCGCTCCATCGCGCTGGGGGGCGATTCCTCGTTGCGCCTCTGTGACGGACAAGCGGCAATCGGGCCCGACAGGAGCGGCCCGGCCCTCGCCCTCTGTGACGAAGCCGAGATCGAGCGCCGGCCGCCCACCCTCAGCGACGCCCTGAACCTGCTGGGGACCGTGGTTTACGGCGACGCCAACCTTTCCCGTCTGGCCATGGCCCGGCTCGCCCGAAGCCCACTCTGCCCGGATCGCTTCGCGGACGCCCCCGAGGCTCTGGCCGCCCTGTTCGCCGAAGCGGCGGCCGCGCGCGTCAAAGACGAGACCGAGCGCCTGCTGAAGGAGGTAAACGGGCAGCCCGTATACACCATCCGGGAATTGCTGGTGAGCGAGCCCGTGTCGCCCGGCGCGGCCACGGTCATGGGCGGACCGGCCAGGGCCATGGCCCCCATACTGGAAGCGGCTCTGGAAATGCCGCTGCGCGTGCCGCCCCTGAGCGCCGTGGTCAATGCCGTCGGCGCGGCTCTGGCCCGTCCCACCCGCGCGGCTGAACTTTATGCCGATACCCTGCTCGACCGGGTGAGCATAGCCGAACTGGGCGTTGACAAGCCCACGGGCCGCGCTTACGGCCCGGACGACGCGGCCCGCGACATGGCCCAGGCCTTTGCCGCCAGGGGCTATGCCGAAAACGAGGTGCAGACGGTCTACGCCGAGCGCTTCGCGGTCCTGGACGACGCGGGACGGCGCGGCGCCATCGTGCGCTGCCGGGCCCAGCTCGCGGCCGGTCTGGCGATCGAAATAAAAAACAGCACGGAAGATTCCGGCCCAAGGAGCGCGTCATGACCGGCCCCCCGGCAAACAACGGGACTGCGACGCCCGCGGCCCGGCACTCGCTGGGACTCGTTTTCTTTCCCGCCTACGACTGGGCCATTTCACCCACGCATCCCGAACGCGAAGAGCGGCTGCTCTACACCCAGGATCAGCTTCGCGAGGAAGGGGTTTTTGACATCGCGGGCATAGGCGAGGAGCGGCCGGCCATGGCCTCGATGCCTGACGTGAAGCGCGTGCACTTCTGCCCGCCGGGTTTTGAGCGCGTGCTTGAGCGGGCGCACCTGGCCTCGGCCGGCGGGGCCATCTCGGCGGGCCGTCTGGTGCTTGAGGGGCGCTACGACAAGGCCTTTGCCCTGACCAGGCCGCCGGGGCATCACGCCATGCGCGTCATCCAGGGCGGCAGGGGCTTCTGCGCGGCCAACATCGAAGCCGTGATGATCGAACGCCTGCGCCGCGACTTCGGCGTACGCCGCGTGGCCGTGGTCGACACCGACTGCCACCACGGCGACGGCACCCAGGATGTCTACTGGCACGACCCGGACACCCTGTTCATCAGCCTGCACCAGGACGGACGCACCCTCTACCCCGGCACCGGCTTTCCCGACGAACTCGGCGGCCCTCTCGCCAGAGGCGCGACCATCAACATCCCACTGCCGCCGCGAACCGGGGATGAAGGCTTTCTCCTGGCCGTCGAAAGCGTGGTCATGCCGATTCTTGAGTCCTGGAAGCCGGATCTGATCGTCAATTCCGCCGGCCAGGACAACCACTTCAGCGACCCGATCACCGACATGCGCCTTTCCGCGCGCGGCTACGGCCGCATGGTCGAACGCATCAACGCCGACATCGCCGTGCTGGAAGGCGGCTACGCCATCCAGGGCGCTCTGCCCTATGTGAACCTGGCCGTGATCCTGGCCATGGCCGGGCTTAACTACGACCGCGTGATCGAACCCCTGTGGCGCGAGGAACTGGCCGCGACGCCGAAGCGCAACCTTGAGGCCATTGAGCGTCTGACCGAAGCCGTCCTGACCCTGTTCGAACGCCCCGACGCCCTGCCGCACGGCTACGAACGCGACCATGGCTGGTGGCGGCGCGAGCGCGACATATTTTACGATACCGACGGCATTCGCGAACGTCAGCGCGAGTCCCTGCGCGACTGCCCGGACTGTCCCGGCCTGCTGGCCCTGCACACCCGCGCCGATCACGGCCCGTGGCGCCTGTGCCTCGCCCTGCCGCGCGGCGCCTGCCGGGCCTGCCGCGACGCGGCTCACGACCGGTTCGCCGAAGCCGGACGCAAAGGCGAACCCGTGACTTTGCAGGATAAAGATCAAGACAGCTACGAAGTCCATCCCCAATGACTCTCCAAGGAGACACTCTATGTTGACCGCGCCTTTACGCCGCCTCGGGCTGTGTCTGCTGACCTGCCTGCTCTTTGCCTCGGCCTGCTCCGAAGATTCTTCCCAGGCGCCGGCCGCTCGGGAAGAACGCAACGAAGCGGCAAGCCCCGGGCCCGTCGAGGCACCTCAACCGGAAACGCAAGCGCCGGACCCGCTCCAGGTGGATACGGAAAAATGGAACGCCTGCGTCGATTTCAGCAACATGCTGCATGTGGAGATGTTCAACGCCGTCGAGATGTTTTTTGAAGTCCACGGCAACAAGGAGCGCTTTACCCCGCCCGACGGTAACGGGCAGGCCCTTTTCGCCGACGCCCTCGCCAATCAGGATTTGGTGCTGGAACCCATAGAACGGGTTATGACGCTTTCGGCCATTGAGCCGCGAGACGATCTGGACAAGGCCTGCGCCGTTCTGGCCCCTCTGGTCAAAGACCTCTGGACCGGACTGGTCGAACTCAAGGACTATGTGGACAAAAAGACCGTTGGCGAAGACGACATGGCCGGCGGCCAGGCCCTGTACGACGCCGTCATTGAGCGCTACAAGGCCATGGAGGCCGCTTTGCCCGATTTTTTCGCGGCCCTGAACGTCAAGGAAGCCCTGGTGCGCGACCGCCAGTACCAGGAAATGACCGCCGCCGGCAAAACCGCCGTGCCGGCCATGATGCGCTATCTCGCCGAAGCCGAGGCCGTGCAACTGCTGTTCATGGACAAGGACATCAACGGCGACAATATCGGAAGCACGCTGACGCCGGAAGCATTCGCGCCCTATTGCGTCGCCATTGAAGAGGCCCTGGCGGCCCTTGACGCGGTGAGCCCGGAACAGGCCGTGGAACAGGGCCTCAACGCCGAACGCTTCGCGGCCTTTGTCCAGGACGCCGGAACGCTGCGGCAAACCGCCGAGGGAATTCTGCAACGCTTGAACAGCGGCAGGGACCAGCCGGCCGAAGGCGGCCGGGCCGCTCCTGAACTGTATAACCGCCAGATCAGCACGCTTATTGAACGATATAACCGGGCGGTGGAATAAATGCCTCCGGCGGCCGGGGCGCTGCCCCGGACCCCGCCGGGGGAAATGATTTCCCCCGGACCCCCTCAGTTTGGGTTCCGGCTGCGCGTATAAACAGGGGCACCACTATCAGCCACCCAATCGCCGGGTCCAGGGACGGAACTGGGGCCGGCAAGGTCCTGGCGGGTGTGGGCAGAGCCCACATGCGATCAAATTGGCTTCGACAAAATTCGAATTGCTGAAGAAACAGACAGAACAAGAAACGGGAATTTGAAAAATCAGAGGGCTCTTGAAATCAGTATTTCCTCAAAACGCCTTATTCCAGATCGTCTGGATATCCCTGGCTTCGGCGCGGGATGTGGCAGGTCCAGGTGTCGTCGTCGGCCGTGAGTTCGTCGGGGTCCTCGATATACTTGCCGCGCAGCTTGCGCCAGCAGCGGGCGCAGCGGTAATTGTTTGTCGGACGCCCGCAGGTTGCGCACCGGCGGCTGTAAAGCCTGATCGGCATACCCGTGATTGGCTTGAACTGTTCCATGCTTCCGGCCTTTTGTGCTTTGACAACGGTTTTCCCGGCATCAGAGGCCGCCGCCGCCGGGGAGGGAGGATTGCTTTTCGCGGCGGCGGGCGCGTTCCAGACGGAGGATGTCGTAGATGGTGCTGATGGCGAGGTTGTGGCGTTTGACGAGGTCGGCATGGTTGTCTCCGGTGAACTCGTCAAAGATGGCGGCGTTGCGGCGGGCGGTGTCGGCGGCCCTTCCCAGGGGGATGTAAAGCTGCTGTCCGCCGTAATGCAAACGCAGGCGTTCGGCGAGTTCCCTGCCCGGATTTTCGGGACGGGCGGCGAGAATCTCGTTGGTCATGGTTTCGATTTCATCCAGCAATTCCAGGCCCAGGCGCGAGGATCCGGACATTGTTTTCGGCTCGTTCACGCGGCGTCTCCCTTGTTTTTACAGCAATTAACGCCTGAAACAGTTCGCTTACGGCGGGCAAAGCCCGCCTGCTCCTGTTTCGCGGCAAGAATTTGCGGACAAATCCTTGCAGAGCATTTCACGTGTGAAATGCTCAAAAAATCTCACCCCGCCTTTTCTTCCCTGCCCTTAACCTCCATGGCCAGGCGGCTGCAGAAGTCGTAGGTGCGGGTTCCGGCTCCAGGTTCAAGGAGTTTTTCCGGTTCTCCGCTTTCGATGATCTGCCCTTTTTCCATGAAGAGGATTTCGTTGGCCAGAGCGCGGGCAAAGTCCATCTGGTGCGTGGCCATAAGCATGGTCATGCCGCCGCGCGCAAGGTCGCGGATAACGGACAGCACTTCGCCCACGAGTTCCGGGTCCAGGGCGGAGGTTGGCTCGTCCAGCAGGATGACGTTGGGGTCCATGGCGAGGGCCCGGGCAAAGGCCACGCGCTGTTTCTGCCCGCCGGAAAGTTCGGCCGGGTAGAGGGCGGCACGGCTTTCAAGGCCCACGCGCTCAAGTTCGACCAGAGCGCGCCGGCGCGAATCGCTTTTGGACATGCCGCGCACTTTCTGCAGGGCAATGGCCACGTTATCTATGGCCGAAAGGTGGTCAAAGAGGTTGAAATCCTGAAAAATCATGCCCACCTGCTGGCGAAAGACGCGCAACGCGCCCTTGCCTGCCTGATCAAGGCGCGCGCCTTCAAGGTAGATATTCCCGCTGTCGGGCATAATCAGGCAATTCACGCACTGCAAGAGCGTGCTTTTGCCTGCTCCGGAGGGGCCGATAATGACCTTGAGCTCGCCCTTGTTTATGGACAGGGAGACTGAGTTCAAAATCAGGCGTCCGCCGAGGTTTTTACTGATGCCTTCCAGGCGGAGCACAGCTTCTTTGTGGATATCGCTCATTTAAAAGCCTTACATGTTGTAGCCGGGCAGGCGGAATTTCTTTTCCAGGCCGCGCAGAAGCCTCAGCCCGATGACGGTGACGACGAAAAATATAAGCCCGGCCAGAATGTAATAAGTAAAATGCGAGTAGGTGCGCGAAGCTACAAGGTGGGAGCGCTGCATAATTTCGGGCACGCCGATAACGTAGACCAGGGCGGAATCCTTGAGGATAATGGAAAATTCATTGGACCAGCCCGGCAGGGCCAGGCGCAGGGCCTGGGGCAGAATGATGCTTCTGATGCCGCAAAGGTCACTCATGCCCAAAGCGCGAGCGGCCTTGAGCTGCCCTGAGGGCAGCGACTCGATGGCCCCGCGGAAAATTTGCGACTGATAGGCCGCGCTGGTGAGGCCC
>JAIRTI010000039.1 GCA_031255035.1 Desulfovibrio sp. | reverse complement strand
GCCCCCCATTCGCCAACTGTGAAAGGCAATGCCTCCGGCGGCCAAAGGGGCGCTGCCCCTTTGGAATCCCCGCCGGGGGAAATGATTTCCCCCGGACCCCCTCAGTTTGGGTTCCGGCTACACGTATCAATAGGGGGCGCCACTTCAGTCCCCCAATCGCCGGGTCCAGTTACGAAGCTGGGGCCGGCAAGGCCCTGGCGGGTGTGGGCGGAGCCCACATGCGATCAAATTGGCTTCGACAAAATTAGAATTGCTGGCCGTGTACGGTGCGGGCCCGCGCCAGTTCCTGGCCGTCGCTTTCACGGTAAAGGGAATGCGTCAGGACGCCGGGTTCGTCCCCGGCCTTGCTGCGGCTGCCTATGACGTCGCCGCGCTTGCCTTCGGACCGGAACAGGATTTCAAGTTCCGCGAGGCTGCCTGTGGCCCCGCGGCAGTCGGCCGCTTCAAGAACAAAATCCACATAGCGGCCGTTGTTGACGTGCCGGTTCTGGTCGATATCGGCAAGGCGCACCGGGAAAAGCGGCCCCTGGACGGCCCCTTCGGCGGGCAGGGCCGGGATGCGGATGTCTCCGCACTCTTGCGCCAGGGGCGGATTTTCCGGCGCCATCGCGGCTATGTACAGAGGAAAACGCTCAAGCTTGCGGCTTTCAAGGCCCATGACCACCCATTGCGTCACGGCTGTGGCGAGAATGTCGCCGTTATCGCCGCGTATGATGAAATCACGGCGGAATTGCAGGCGCTCAAGCTTGACCGGCCAGGTTTCTATGAGTATCCGCTCTCCGGGTCCGGGCCGGCGCGAGAGACTGAGCCGCATTTTAGCCAGCACCCAGGCCAGAGCGTCCCGGTCCAGGCGTTCAAGGCCCACGCCAAGCAGTTCGGCGTGCCTGCCGGCCGCTTCTTCCATATAATTGCAGATGCACTGCACGCGCAGAAGATGGTCAACATCCATCTCATGCAGCCGGGTCAGAAATATTTCCGTATGCGTGTTCATGGACGCTCCATTAATACGGTACACGTTACACCAGCAATTCTCATTTTGATGAAGACGGCCATTTGCATGTGGGCTCTGCCCACAGCGCCAGGCCCGGCGAATGGGCAGGCGAATGTATCCGGCAAGTCCGCAAAAAGGCTCATAATGAGAATTGCCGGCGTTACGCGGCGCTTCCTTAAATTAATGCTTCCTAAAACTTGTAGCCGACAGACAAGGAATAAATATAGGTGTCGCTGGCCTTGGCTCTGGACCGCACGGTATGCGTCCTCGCGTCGGCCTGGTAGCGGCGGCCGATGGCGTCGATGAAAGCCGCGCTCAGGTCCACCGTCCAGGCGTCAAAGTTCAGACCTATGCCCGCGCTCCAGATATGGCGGTCGTTGGTGGGCACCAGATAGTCCTCATAGGCTTCGGTCATGGGCGTCTGGTCGTACACGTAGCCGCCGCGAAGCGTCAGCCGGTCGCACATTTCATACTCGATGCCCGCGTTGAAGCGCCAGGCGTCCCGCCAGTGTTTGGGCGTATCCTGCTTGCCCATGGGCTGGGGAAAGTGGATATTGAGCGAGTTAAAGGCGCTCCAGCGTGTCCAGACAAAGCCGGCCTCAAGAGAGAGTTCGGGGATGGGCATATAGGCGAGGCCCGCCGAGACGGAATCGGGAAAGACCACAACGGAGTGCGCGGTACCGTTCTTCTGATTTCCCATCACTCTGGGGTTGCTGTACAACATCGGGTTCATGTCGATGTTGTTGTAGCTCACGTCGCCGAAGGCGTGCACGCGGACCTTGCTTTTATATTGCAGGCCGACGGCCCACTGCTCATTGAACTTGTAGTGCAGGGCAAAGTTGCCGCCCACGCCCCAGGCGTCGGCGTTTCTGATGTTGACGTCAAAATCGCCGCCCTTGAGCGTAAGACCGGGAGCGACCGTCACATCCCCCACCGCGACTCTTTTACGCAGATCCAGGCTGACGTACATGACTTCAACCCCGGCGGCGACGGACAGATTTTCCGTGGCGCGCCAGGCAATATTGGGGTTGATGGAAAAGGTGGTCAGCTCGACTTCATAAATATTGTGCCGACCGATCCAGTCATGGGGGTATTCAAAGCCCAGGCCGAAACGGGTGTATTCCCCTATGCCGAAAACCCAGTCGTCGTTCAGTTGGCGGGTGAAATAGGCATGCGGAATGAACCAGTTGAGGCGCTTGAGGGTGGTGGTGCCCTGCTTGCCGTGTTCGTCGGTCCACTGCACTTTGCCGCGCGGCATGACGGCGCTTACGCCGACCATGGCGCGGGCACCGGACAGCCTGGTCAGCAAAGCCGGGTTGTACGCCACCGAGGAGGCGTCCGGCTTTCTGGCCATGGCCGCGCCGCCGAGAGCGACGCCCCGTGAACTCCATTCGTACAGGCCAAAGCCTTCGGCAAAGACATTGCCGGCGCTTGCCACAAAACACAGCATCAACGCGAGACGCACACATGTCTTCACCATTATCCTCCCTGAAATACAATGCCTCCGGCGGCCGGGGCTTTGCCCCGGACCCCACCAGGGGAAATGATTTCCCCTGGACCCCTCATAAGGGGCACACAGCGTTTCAATATTAAAACGCCTTGGGCAAAACAAAAAATAGCGCTTCCTTAAATCTTAAATCAGTGTATCTCTAGAGTATTTTCACAATATAGGCAATACCAAATCAGCGCTTGCTTAAATACAATGCCTCCGGCGGCCGGGCGCTGTGGGCGGCGCCCACATGCAAACTGGCTGGCTTCATCAACATGAGAATTGCCGCATAGTATGATAATTTGCGTCCGTCACAGCATATTCACCGGGTCAAGATCAAGCCCGAGACGCAGGAAGCCGTTGGCGTTCAGGCGTTGCGCTTCGGCGTACAAAGCGCGAAGCGGGGGCCAGTCCGTCCCTTTGAGCAGGCAGTGCCAGCGCCTTCTGCCTTTTAAAAAAGGCAGAGGGGCCGGGGCCGGACCGAGCAGGGTCACGCCGAGAGTCCCGGCTGTTTTGCGCAATGAGGCGCCAAGGGCCATTACCGCTTCCGGTCCATTGTCGCGGCGCATGTCGTGGCTGATGCGGATCAGCGCCAGCCGGACAAAGGGCGGATAGCCGCGCTGCCGCCTGAGGGCGATTTCGCGTTCAAAAAAGCCTTGATAGTCCGCGTTTTTCACATAGCGCCAGCAGTAGTGACCGGGGTCTCTGGTCTGTATAAGCACTCTGCCCGGCTTGAGGCCGCGCCCGGCGCGCCCCGCCGACTGCACCAGCAATTGAAAGGTCCGTTCGGCGGCCCGGTAATCCGGCAGGTTAAGGCCCAGATCGGCGTCGGCCACAATTGCCAGGGTCACATCGGGAAAATGGTGCCCTTTGGAGAGCATTTGCGTACCCACCAGAACCGAGGCTTCTTTCCGGGCAAAGGCGGACAGGATTTCTTCCATGCGGCCGGTCCGCCGGGTGCTGTCGCGATCGAGCCGCAAAACGCCCGTGCCCGGCGGCAGATGCGCGCCCAAGCCCTCTTCCAGCTTTTCCGTGCCTTCGCCCATGGGCAGAAAGCGCAGCGAGCCGCAGCCGGAGCAGGGCGAAGGGTACGGCGTTGACCAGCCGCAATAATGGCAGACGAGCCGTTCGCGGCCCTTGTGATAGGCCAGGGCGATGTCGCAGTCCGGGCATTTGGTCACGGCGTTGCAGCTCAGGCAATACATAAGCGGCGCGTAGCCCCGGCGGTTGAGCAGAATCACCGCCTGTTCCCCGCGTGAAACCGCGTCCTGAAGGGCCGCCATACTCTCGGGCGCGAGCGGGACATCGGAACCGGACTCTTTGGACAAAGGGACAAGCTCCACCGTGGGCAAGGCCCCGCCGCCGACGCGTCTGTCAAGGGTATGCAGGGGAATGAGCCCCTGCCGGGCGGCATAAAAACTCTTCACGTCCGGGGTGGCCGAACCCAGCAGCAGCAGCGCGCCTTCCCTGCCGGCGCGAAACCAGGCCACCTCCTTGGCCTGGTAGGTCAGGCCTTCATCCTGCTTGAACGAAGCGTCGTGTTCTTCATCCAGCACAATCAGGCCGATGTTGGAAAGCGGCAGCAGCAGGGCGGAACGCGTGCCCGTCACCAGCCAGGGGCCGGTATCCTTGACGCACAAGGCTCTGAACGCCGCTTCCCTGGCGTTGGGGCTCTGGTAGCCGTGAAAGAGAAGGCGGCGCGTTTCCGGGATGAGCGTTTGCGGCAAAACATTGGCGTCGGCTCTGAGTTTCATGGCCAGAGCCACTTCCGGCGCAAGCAGCAGCACGGATTTGCCGAGCGACAGGCATTCGCGGGCAAGCTCAAGATAAACGGCGGTTTTGCCGCTGCCGGTGATCCCGTACAAGAGGCGCGTTTCCGCCTTGTCCGACTTCAGGGCGTCGCTCAGAGGGGTAAAGACGGCCCGCTGCTCCGGGGTCAGGACGAAGGCGGCGCCGTCATCTTCCAGAATCGCGGGAAAGGCCGGGGCCGGGGGCGGCGTCCCGGCGGCGTCGTCCTGTCCGGCGTTCAGGGATTCGGGCTCAAAAGCGTCCGCCGGGCGCAGGAGCACCAGACCGCGCCGGGCCAGGGTGGCGATGGTGGCCGGCGCGCCCGGCCCCAGGGCTTCGCCGAGCTTGCGCCGTGTGCGCGGGCCGTGCTCCAGGAGATACTCAAGCATGGCGCTTTGCGCCAGAGCCGCCGGACGCACCGGCCAGGGCGGGTCCGAGGCCAGGAGGCAGACTTCGGCGTCCAGAGGGTTTTTCCCGGAGCGGCGGATATCAACCCGGCCGGCCGTCCAGAGCCTTCCCAAGTCCGCCAGTTCTTCAACGGACAAGGCCGCGAGGTCTTTGAGACGTTTCTCGCAAGGCCGTCCCTGGCCGAAAAAACGGATGCGCATTTGAGAGGCGCGCAGCCCGGCGGGCAGCATGCCGGCGAGGATGCGGCCAACCTGGTCGCCCTGACGCCGGGCCAGTTCCACCGCTATCTCCAGGCAGGCTTCGGGCAGCAGTCGCTCACGATCCAGCGGCCAGAGAACGCTTTTCAAGGCGTATTCCGCCCCGGCATCGCGCTCCGCAAAGGCCGTGATCAGGCCGACGCGCAACCCTTTGCTCAGGGGAACGGCCACGCGCTGGCCGACAAAAAAGGCCCCGTCCGGCAAATAGCCGGGCAAGGCATAACTCAAGGCGGCAAAATGCGGGCTGAGAAGCGCCACGCGGGCAACAGGGCCGAAAGATGCTGACATGGCAATCACAAACAAAATAAAATATTAAACCGGCAATTCTGATTTTGATGAAGCCAAAAAAGGCTCATTTTGATGAAGCCAGCAAGTTTGCATGTGGGCGCCGCCCACAGCGCCAGGCCAGGAGAATGTATCCGGCAAGCCGCAAAAAGCGCACAATGAGAATTGCTGAAGCAAAACCATGGTCACCCAGATGAGGGGTCCAGGGGAAATCATTTCCCCTGGCGGGGTCCGGGGCAGCGCCCCGGCTATCTATCGCCTACCGGGTCAGTTTTCTGAATTTCGCGCGGTGGGGTTGGTCCGCGTCCTTGCCGAGACGTTTTTTGCGATCCGCCTCGTATTCCGTATAGTTGCCGTCAAAGAAACTGACGTTGGAATCGCCTTCGAAGGCCAGGATATGGGTGGCGACGCGGTCGAGGACCCAGCGGTCGTGGCTGATGACGAGCACGGAACCGGCGAAGTTTTCCAGGGCGTCTTCGAGGGCGCGCATGGTGTTGACGTCCAGGTCGTTGGTGGGTTCGTCAAGGAGCAGGACATTGGCGCCGGATTTCAAAATCAGGGCCAGGTGAACGCGGTTGCGTTCCCCGCCGGAGAGCGTGTCCACTTTCTTTTGTTGGTCCTGCCCGGTGATGTTGAAGCGGGAGCAATAGGCGCGGGCGTTGATCTCGCGGTTGCCCAGTCTGATGGTTTCGTGCCCTTCGCTGATGACTTCATAGACTGACTTTCCGGGCGTCAGGGCCTGGCGGTTCTGGTCCACCCAGGCGATTTTGACGGTATCGCCCACGCGCAGGGTTCCGTTGTCGGGTTGTTCCCGTCCGGCGATCATTCTGAAAAGCGTGGTTTTGCCCGCGCCGTTGGGGCCGATGATGCCGACAATGGCGCCTGGCGGCGCCAGAAAGCTCAGGTCTTCGACAAGGAGTTTGTCGCCCATGCTTTTTTCAACCTTTTCCGCCTCGACGACGATTTTGCCGAGGCGCGGTCCGGGGGGGATGTAGATTTCGAGGTCGGCGGCCCGGCGTTCCGACTCGTGCGACAGCATGGCTTCGTAAGCGTTGATGCGGGCTTTGCTTTTGGCGTGACGGCCTTTGGGGGCCATGCGTATCCATTCAAGCTCACGTTGCAGGGTTTTTTGGCGTTCGGCTTCGGACTTTTCCTCGTTGGCCAGGCGCTTTTGTTTCTGGTCCAGCCAGGAAGAATAGTTGCCTTTCCAGGGGATGCCCCGGCCCCGGTCCAGTTCCAGAATCCAGCCGGCCACGTTGTCCAGGAAATAGCGGTCATGGGTCACGGCGATGACCGTGCCCGGAAAGCTTTGCAAGTAGCGCTCAAGCCAGGCCACGGACTCGGCGTCCAGGTGGTTGGTCGGCTCGTCAAGGAGCAGGATGTCCGGGTTTTGGAGCAAGAGGCGGCACAAGGCCACGCGGCGGCGCTCTCCGCCGGAAATGACGGCCACCGGGGTCTCCGGCGGCGGACAGCGCAGGGCGTCCATCGCCATATCCAGGCGCGAATCGAGATCCCAGATGTTCTTGTTGTCCATTTCTTCCTGCACTTCGCCCTGTCGGGCGATCAGGGCATCCATCTCGTCGGGGTCCATGGGTTCGGCGAACCTGGCGTTGATGGCCTCATACTCGTCGCGGATGGCCGCCAGTTCGGCGACGCCTTCTTCGACCACTTCGCGCACGGCGCGGGTCTCGTCCAGCAGCGGCTCCTGCTCCAGATAGCCGATGGTAAAGCCCGGCGCGAGCACGGTTTTGCCGTCAAAGCTTTTGTCGACGCCGGCCAGAATCTTCAGCAAAGACGATTTGCCCGAACCGTTCAGGCCGAGCACGCCTATCTTGGCGCCGTAAAAATACGAAAGGGAGATATCCTTGAGCACTTCCTTCTGGCCGTGCCGCTTGGAGACGCGGATCATGGAATAAATGACTTTATCGGGTTCGTTGCTCATGGAGATGCCTTTTGCGGATAAGAGGACTGGATGAAATTCGGCGTGACTGAAAATTATGGCAGAAGGCGCGGAGAATGTCGAGGATCAAAAGAAAGCGCCCAGGGCTACCGCATCTTCTGCGGGCCGTTTTTTAAAAAGATGATGTTTGTCCTACCAGAAGTGTAATGTCTTTTTCAAATGGTTTGTTGTCTTGAGTAACAACCAGTTGATGATAAATGATATTCCTATTTATTGATGATGTGGTATACTGCTGCAAATTCAAATTTGGAGGAGCAGACTTTGGATACTCTCATCTCGTTAGCTGATGCCTTTATTATGATTCATGACCCCCGAATAG
>JAIRTI010000210.1 GCA_031255035.1 Desulfovibrio sp. | reverse complement strand
CCTCCGGCGGCCGGGGCGCTGCCCCGGACCCCGCCGGGGGAAATGATTTCCCCCGGACCCCCTCAGTTTGGGTTCCGGCTGCGCGTATCAACAGGGCACAACTACAGTCACCCAATCGCCGGGTCCAGGTACGAAGCTGGGGCCGGCAAGGTCCTGGCGGGTGTGGGCGGAGCCCACATGCGATCATATTGGCTTCGACAAAATTAGAATTGCTGAAGAACCACCAGCCTGGCCGGAGCGCCTTACGGCGCTTCCTGCCGTCTGTCGTCCACGCGTTTGGCTTTGCCTTCGCCTCGCGGCAGGGAATTGGGTTCGACCAGGTCGACTTTCGGCGTCATCAGTATTTCGTCGCGCAGGCGCGAGGCAATGCGCTTTTGCAGCGAGGTGAGCACGCGCATGTCTTCGACGAAGTATTCGCCGCGCACCTCGACCTGGACGCGCATGTGGTCCATGCTGTCCTTGTGCTCCAGGATGATCATATAATTTTCCGCGACTTCCGGGAAGCTCATGAGCACCTGCTCCACCTGCATGGGATAGATGTTGCAGCCCTTGACGATGAACATGTCGTCGACCCGGCCGGAAATGCGCTCAAGGCGGCGGTGGACGCGCCCGCACGGACAGGGGCCGGGCAGGAAGCGCGTCAGATCGCGGGTGCGGTAGCGGATGACCGGCATGCCGCGCCGGGTGAGGGTGGTCATGACCAGCTCACCGATTTCCCCGTCCGGAAGGTTTTCGCCGCTGTCCGGGTCGACAATTTCGGCGATAAAGGCGTCTTCCCAGACGTGCAGGCCGTTTTGGGCGAGGCATTCAAAGGCCACGCCCGGTCCGTTCATTTCCGAGAGGCCGTAGGAGTTATAGGCTTTCACCCCCAGGAGATATTCGATGCGCCGGCGCATTTCCTCGGTGTGCGGCTCCGCGCCGATAAGAGCTATGCGCGGCGGCAGCGAACGGGGGTCTTCGCCGTTGTCCATCAGGGAATTGCCAAGGTACAGGGCGTAAGAGGGAATGATATGCAGGGCCGTCACCCCCATGTCCCGGATGATCATGAGCTGGCGGCGGGTGTTGCCGACGCCGGCCGGGATCGTCAGACAGCCCAGCCTTTCCGCGCCGCAATGGATGCCGAGGCCGCCGGTGAACAGGCCGTAACCGGCGATGTTCTGAAAGACATCGGTCTTGCGCATGCCCACCATGTGCATGCAGCGGGCCATGAGGTCGGCCCAGGTGTCAAGGTCGTCCTGGGTGTGGCAGATGACCGTGGGCGCGCCCGTGGTGCCGCTGGAGGCGTGAAAGCGCACCATCTCTTCCCTGGGAACGGCGAACAGCCCGTCGGGGTAAGCGTTGCGCAGATGATCCTTGGTGGTGAAAGGCAGCAGGCGCACATCGTCACAACTGCGGATATCCGCCGGAGAGACGCCGCTTTTCCCCAGGTGTTCCTTATAAAACGGAGAGCGCAAGGCCTGGGCCACGGTATTTTTCAGGCGCACGGCCTGAGTCTGGCGGATTGTTTCCCGGTTCCAGCCTTCGGCGGCGGCATAGTATTGCATGGGGCACCCTGAATGCGTTGCGGCGGCGTGTGCCGCCAGTGTCTGTCTCCCGCGCCAAGGGCTTTGCCGTCAAAGCGGGGCAATGGTTGCGGGGCAAACCTTACGCCGCATCCAGAAAAACCGCAACAATCCAAAGACCAGGTGTAATACATCCTGAAAATACAGTATCTTCCTGAATGTATTTCGTTGACTTTTGCCATCAGCAATTCTAATTTTGTCGAAGCCAATTTGATCGCATGTGGGCTCTGCCCACAGCGCCAGGCCGCCGGCCCCAGTTCCGTCCCTGGACCCGGCGAATGGGTGGCGGGAGTGTTGCCATGTTGATACGCGCAGACGGAACCCAAACTGAGGGGGTCCGGGGGAAATCATTTCCCCCGACGGGGTCCGGGGCAGCGCCCCGGCCGCCGGAGGCATCGCCTTTCACAGTTGGCGAATGAAGGACCGCAAAAAGGCTCATAATGAGAATTGCTGTTTTTCCATAGCCAAACTATAATCGGGCTATGGAAAAGTTGTAAGCCATAAGTTTCAGCTTCGCCCAAAAGCGGGGCAGGAGTCCAAAATACGGCGCTCCGGAAACAATCCTTTTCTTCTTTTATGGTAAAGGTCCGCCATGAACAGCGACGTTTCCTCTCGAATGAATTTTGCCTTTTTCCGGTCCGACATGGCGCCCCCCGTGAACCGCAATATCGGCATTATCGGCGCGGGGCCTTCGGGGCTCGCGGCCGCCGGCTACCTTGTCAGTAACGGCTATCATGTCGAAGTCTATGACAAACTGCCCAAACCGGGCGGCCTGATGGTTTTTGGCATTCCGGGCTCGCGCATCCCTCGGGAGAGGGTTCTGCGCGGGGCCGGCATGCTTGAGCGGACCTACGGCGTCATTTTCCATACGCGGACGAAGATCTGTTGCAGCGTTCCCCTGCACGAAGAAGAGGGCGATCATTTTTCCTTTGACATGGTCGGGCTTGGGGAACTGCTTGACCGTCACGACGCCATCATGATCTGCACCGGCTCATGGAAATCGCGGAAGCTGGGCATTCCGGGCGAAGACCTCGCCGGGGTGTATTCCGGCCTGGAATTTCTGTTTCCGATTCGCGCCATCCGCTACGCGGCCCCCAATGTCTCCGTGCCCGACGTCAAAGGCAGGCGCGTGGCCGTCATCGGCGCCGGGCATTCGGCCGTGGATGTGGCCCACAGCGCCAAAAATCTGGGAGCGGCCGAAGTCAAGGTCATTTATCGGCGAACCGCCGCTGAAGCCCCGTGCGGCCGTTTTGCGGTCAGCCGCATGGGCGAGGCCGGCTGCGAATGGCTTGAGAAGCGCACCCCGCTTCGTTTTGTCGGAGAAACGCGGGTCGAGGGCGTTGAGGTGAAGACCGCCGAAGGCGATGTTGTCGTCATTCCGGCCGACGCCGTCGTGACCGCCATCGGCGAAATCCCGACACCGCCTTTTGCCAAGGAACTGGGGCTGGAAAACATGCGCAAGGGCGATGTGCGCTGGCTGAACATGACCGCCATGGACAACGTGTTCGTGGCCGGGGACGTCCTTACCGGGCCGAGCAAAATCGGCCACGCCGTTTATAGCGGCCTGCGCGCGGCCCGCTCCCTCGGGAACTGGCTGGATCTCAAGGATCAGAACCGGGAAAGCGAATACGACGGCGAAGCCGACGTCATGCCGAAGCGGAAAAAATAACCCGGACTCCGTCGAACCGGCACAACACCATCTTCAGCGTCCTGATCGGGAAATCTTTTATCGGCAACTTTTTGCGCACTGGATGCACCTATGTCTTCGGAAATTGACGCCCGCACCTTGTATATCGACTACAGCAAGTGTATCGGCTGCGAAACGTGCGAAGCCGTGTGCAAGTTTCTGTATTCCCAGCCGCGCATCGTTCTGGTGCGCACCGTTGCCGGTGAAATGACGCCTTTGTACTGCCGCCACTGCGTCTCTCCCAGTTGCGCCAGAGTGTGTAAAAACAATGCCCTGACGCAGGATGAGCACGGCGCGGTTCTCCTGGACTCCATGAAATGCCGGGGTTGTGAAACGCGAAACTGCATTCTCGGCTGTCCTTACGGCGGCATGCTGGCAACACACGCGGGCATCGGCATCAATAAATGCGATCTGTGCAAAGGGCGGCGGAAACACGGCGATCTGCCGGCCTGTGTTGAAATGTGCCCCTGCGGGGCCATTCATTATATTGAACGGGAGAAAATCGCGGCACTGGAAAGCGAAGCCTCCCGCGCCGCCGAGGAACGCGTCCTGGCCCATGTCCGTCAGAAAAAAATGTAGCTTTGAAATGCAATGCCTCCGGCGGCCGGGGCGCTGCCCCGGACCCCCTCAGTTGGGTTCCGCTGCGCGTGGCAACAGGGCAGCACTTGGGTTTCGGCTGCGCGCAGCAACGGGGGCACAACTACAGCCACCCAATCGCC
>JAIRTI010000275.1 GCA_031255035.1 Desulfovibrio sp. | reverse complement strand
GCACCAATCCCGTCACCCATTCGCCGGGTCCAGGTACGAAGCTGGGGCCGGCCAGGCCCTGGCGGGTGTGGGCGGAGCCCACATGCGATCAAATTGGCTTCGACAAAATTATAATTGCCGGCACCCGACAGGCAATTCTCATTATGAGGCGTTGTGCGGCATTCTACCAGTTGGTCCGCACCCGGACGCTGCTGCCGGCCTTGTTGGTGAAGAGCAAAAAACCGTGCTCGCGGCCGTGCAGGAAGAGGTCGCGCGTCAAGCAAACGTCCTTGCGACAATAGGATTCGATCTCTTCCAGCCGCTGTTCCTTCCACCACTTCAATGCCTGGAGGCCGTTGGCGCTTTTGGCGCTGCCAAGGGTGGCGCCGGCAAGATTATCAAGGGAAATGCGGTAGGATAGCTGTTCGTGGATTGTGACGAGCATGTCCAGAGTGGACAGCGAGGTAAAGGCAAAGCCCGGCGCATGCGGGGCGAGCACTTTGTAGTCGAAGCGCAAGAGATTGAATCCCACCACCAACGGCGACGCGGCCAAGGCTTCGGCCAGGCGGGGGATTTCATCCTGCGTAAAGGCGGTAAAAGCGTCGCTTCGGGAATCGTAGAGCACGGCGATACTCACGCCCATACGGTCTGCCCGGCGCCAGCCGCCCACTTCGGCCGCCGAAAGCCTGGTTTCCACATCGAGCACGACAAAACCGTCAGCCTTGCCCCCATGGTTGATCGCTTGCGGCGCGGCTGCGGGCAGGGGCGCAAGCGGAGCGGGATCGCGGTGTGTTTTTTCTTCCACAAAGGCATAGGCGCGCTGCGCGGCGCCGCGATGCGCCCCCTGCCTTTCCGGGGCGTCCGGCAGGTCCGGCGGGTCGGCCAGAATGGCCCCGGCTTCCTCCGCAATTCGCGGGCTGTCGTCCAGCATCATGCGCAGCAGGGCGGTCGCGCCTTCCTTGTCGATGGGCCTGTTGCCCGAACCGCACTTGGGCGAATGCACGCACGAGGGACAGCCCAGTTCGCACGGGCATTCGGTTATCACCCGCAGCACGCTGGCGAAAAAATCGTCGGCCGCGTCAAAGGCCGCTCCGGTCAGCCCCGCTCCGCCCGGCAGGCCGTCGTAGACGAAGACCGACGGTCTGCCGGTCTGGGCGTGCATGGGCGTCGAGATGCCGCCGAAGTCGTTTCTGTCGGCCATCACCAGCAGAGGCAAAATGCCGATGGCGGCATGTTCCAGCGCGTGGATGCTCCCCATAAAGTGCATGCGCGCCCGCTCGATGCTTTCCTGGGCGCTGCGCGGCACCTGGAACCACAGGCCTTCGGTCTCGAAGATGACGGGAGGCAGATCAAGCGGCGTCACGCCGATAATCCGGCCGCCGCCCATGGCGCGTTTTTCATAGCCCGTCACCGTGTCGGCGATGCGCAGCCGGCCGCGTTGCAGGGCGATGCCGGCAACCCGGCGGGAGGCGTCAAGGCTGAGGATTTCCGTCTCCTTGTGGCCTCTTGCGCGGGTATACCACGACGGGCGGAACGGACGGGCCAGCGCGCGGCCCGCCCCGAGGTCCAGCCCGGTGATTTCAAAATGCCGGCCCAGGTGCAGGTAGATGGCACCCGGATGGGCTTCGCGCATGGCCCGCACGCCGTCAACGCTGCCGATCAGTTCCCCCTTGTCCGTCTCGATGCTGATCGTCTTGCCGGAGCCGCGCAAGGAAACGTGCCGGTGCGGGCGTTTGCGCGCGGCCAGAATTTCACGGCCGTCGGCGGAGCGCAGCAACAGGCCGCGCCTCTCAAGGTTTTCCACGCATTCGTTGACGCAGGCGCCCATCCATGAGGCGTCCGGCTGCTGAAAAGGGCGCAACGGCAGTTCGGCGGCGGCGCACTCAAGGTGCCGCTCCAGTATCACCGGGTTGTCCGGGTTGAGTACGGCCTTTTCCGGCGGCCGGGCAAAAAAGTCGTCGGCGTGGCGCACGATGTACTGATCCAGGGCGTCCTCGCCGGCGATAAGCACCACGGCGGATTCGCGGCAACCGCGGCCCACCCTGCCGCCGCGCTGCAAGGTGGCCATGACCGTGCCCGGATAGCCGACCAGGATGCAGAGGTCGAGGCTGCCGATGTCGATGCCCAGTTCAAGGGCGCTGGTGGAGATGACGGCCAAAAGTTCCCCCGAAGCCATGCGGGCCTCGATGCTCCGCCTTTCCTCGGGAAGAAAGCCGGCGCGGTAGGCGCTGATCCGCTTGCGGTACGGCCCGGCCTTTTCCGAGGCCCACAGGCTGACGAGTTCGGTCATGCGCCTGGACCGGCAATAGACGATGGTGCGCAAATTGCGGGCCAGCGCGGCTTTCAGAAGCTTGATGGCCAGGGTCGAAGGGCTGTCAGCGGGGTTCATGAACAGGTAATGGCGTTTGCCCTGAGGCGCGCCGCTGTCGAGAACCGGCGCCGGTTTTTTGCCGGTGAGCAAAAAGGCCAGTTCTTCGGGGTTGCCCACCGTGGCCGAGCAGAAGGCGAAGGCCGGGCTGGCGCCGTACAGGGCCGCCACGCGCTGAAGGCGGCGGAACACCTGGGCCATGTGCGATCCCAGCACGCCCCGGTAGGTGTGCACTTCGTCCACCACAACCAGGGAGAGGCCGGCCAGCAGCGTCGTCCACAGATGATGGTGCGGCAGAATGGAAAGGTGGAGCATTTCCGGGTTGGTCAGCAGGACATGGGGCGGGT
>JAIRTI010000273.1 GCA_031255035.1 Desulfovibrio sp. | reverse complement strand
TGGGCTCCGCCCACACCCGCCAGGACCTTGCCGGCCCTGGACCCGGCGATTGGGTGACTGAAGTGTTGCCCTGTTGCTGTGCGCAGTCAGAACCCCAACTGAGGGGGTCCGGGGGAAATCATTTCCCCCGGCGGGGATTCCAAAGGGGCAGCGCCCCTTTGGCCGCCGGAGGCATTGCCTTTCGGCGCAACTCAGGCCAGGGGCAGTTCCATGCTGATCACTGTCCCGCCCTGATCGCGCGGCATGGCGCGCACGTAGCCTCTGTGGTCCGCGACAATGGAGCGGACAATGGTCATCCCGAGTCCTGTCCCGCCCTTTTTGCGGGAAAAGTAGGGTTCGAACAGGCGTGAGCGCTCTTCTTCGGAAAGGCCGGGGCCGTTGTCGGCCACGTCGATGCGCACCAGGTTCAAGGCGGACTGGTACGAGGCGGCGATGCTGACCGTGGGGTCCGTGGTTTTCGCCAGGGTCAGCGCTTCGGCGGCATTGCCCAGGATATTCATGAAGGCCCGGTGCAGGGCCTCGCCATCCATGGGGATTTGCGGCAGGTCATCCGGGACGGAAAGCTTCCAGATAATGTTGGAGTGGCTGTTGCGGAACAGGTCGGCAATGGTGGTCAGCAAGGGGCTGAGATCGCCGGGGGTGGGGCTGACTTCGGGCAGCTTGGCAAAGGCGGAAAACTCCTGCACCATGTCCTGGAGATACTCGACCTGGCGGACGATGAGTTCGGTGCTCTGAATGAACACGGGGTTGTCCACATCTTTGCCGAACTTGCGCGCCAGGCGTTGCGCCGAGAGCTTGATTGGGGTCAGCGGATTTTTGATTTCATGGGCGATGCGCCGCGCCACTTCCCGCCAGGCGGCCATGCGCTGCATGCGCTCAAGCTCTGAAATATCCTCGAACACCGCCACCGCGCCATGGTAGACGCCGTCCGTGGAAAAACCGACCACGTTTACCAGAAGCCGCCGTTCCTCCCCGGCAATGGTCAGGCTGACGCTGTGCTGAGTGCGCGTATCCAGGCGTTTTTGAAAGCGCATGCGCACGTTTTTGGCTATATTGCCGTGGACTTCAGGCAGAATATCCTCAATATGCTTGCCCAGCAATGATTCCGGCTCCATGTTGAGGATCTCGCAGGCGGCCCGGTTCACGGTGCTTATGGCGCCGCCGCGATCAAAGGAGGCCACGCCGGCGGCGATGTTATTGAGCACTGTTTCAATGTATTTGCTGTGCCGCGCCGTCTGCTGATTCTGCTCCTCAAGCATGGTATAGGCCGCTGTCGTCTCGCGGCGGCTGCTCTCCAAATCCTGGGCCATGCGGTTGAAAGAGCGGATTAGGGCCCCGAACTCGTCTTTGGCGCTGTCCGCCAGGCGCACGCTCAGATCGCCTCTGGCGATGCGCTCGGTACCCGAGGCGAGAGCCAGTATGGGCGCGGTCAGCTCACGCGACAAGCGAAAGCCGAACCATATGGCCCCGAGGATGATCAGGGCCGTCAGCACCCCCAGGCTGCTGTACAGCATGAGTTTCAGCGGTTTTTTGCTGTTGCGCAAGGTTCTGTATTCTTTCGAGCCCCGGATGACCCTGTCTATGCCGGCCTTGAAGCCTTCGCCCATGCCGTGGCCCAGGGCGAGATAGCTCATCCGCGCCGGGTCCAGCGCCTGGACGGCGAAAATATAGTCCTGCGTCGGGCGCGACACCAGCGCATGCGCATAGCCCCGAAGGACGAACTGCTGTTTCAGGAGATCGTCGCTGGCGTCGTTCCAGGCTTGTTGGAGCCCTTCCACCGCGTGCCAGTTTTCCGTTCGGCCGTCGAGATAGAAAATGCCGACAAGGACGTTGCCGAAGCGGCGGCGCTTTTGCTCCAGCAACTCGTCCATGGCGGGCGTGCCGGCCTTGACGCCTTCTTCTTCGGCCTGTTTGCGGATGTCCCTGGCCTGGGCCACCAGGTTCATGCCCACCCGCTCATAAATGCCGATTGCCAGTTCCTGGGCCGTTTCCATGGAGGTTTCGATCTGCTCCTTGAACCAGAAGTCCATGGAGAGCTGCACGTACTTGGTGGTCACGAAAAACATAAGGGAACAGGGCAGAAGCGAAAGAGCTAAAAAAGCCAGCACCAGCCGGGTGCGCAGACGCGAGCCCAGGACGCTGCGCCGTCTTTCCAGCAGGAGCTTGAAACCGTTGCGCAGCACCACCAGCAAAATGCCGATGAGCAGCACGAAATTGACGTTGAAAAGCACCATGAAGGCGCGATCGCCGGTGCGGAACTGGTTTAATTGCAGGGTGGTCAGAATGAGAACGACGACAAAGGCCGCCGCCGCGAAAAGCATCTCGTGCTGCCGGCGCTTGCGGTCGCGCCGGCGCTGCTCTTCGGGGCTCAGCCGCGCGGGGGCCGCTTCTTGGCCGCTGTAAAAACCGGGTGAGGATGGCATAGGCGCTCCGCATGTGAACGACGTTCCGGCGCGGGACTATAGCAATTAACGCTTGAAACAGTTCGTTTACGGCGGGCAAAGCCCGTCTGCGCCTGTTTCGCGGCAAGGATTTGCGGACAAATCCCTGCGGAGCGTTTCATGTGTGAAATGCTCTAAGGCGTCTCCGCCGCCGGCGGAACGAACTCCAGGCTGAAGCTTTCCGAAGGCACGACATCCGCCGACCAGAACACCGTGCTCTTTTCGAGCCAGGGCGGCACATCGGTGTGCCGCAACGATATGTCTACCTGGATCAGGAAGATGTCGTCCGCGGCTTCAACGCTCAATGCCTCAAGGGAGATCAGGCGCAGACTGAGTTTGCGCCAGCTTGCGTGGATAAGACGGGTGAGGTTTCTGTCGCGGAGTTCGACTTCGCCTTCGGGCGACGGAATAAGGACGATGAATTCGCGGTGCAGGGGATCATGCCGGAGAATGGAGGAAAAAGACTCTTCGACCAAGTCCTCGTTGCTCCAGAAACTGCGTTTCCGCTCCATGACCGCATTCACGGTCAGTTGCAGTACGGCCCCGTCTTTGAGCATGTCGCGCAGGCCTTCCTCACTGTCAACGCTGAGGGAAAGGTCGAGGAACACGTAGCCGTCCGTGATATGGCTTTTGGGGCTTTCGATCACCATGCCGCGCGGCGGAACGGCCAGGGACGCGGCGACCGGAAGCAGCAGCGCCAGGAGCGGCGCAAGAAGGACAACGGCAAAGCGGCGGAACG
>JAIRTI010000229.1 GCA_031255035.1 Desulfovibrio sp. | reverse complement strand
ATGCGATCAAATTGGCTTCGACAAAATTAGAATTTTTGTTTATATAAAGAGTGAAGGCCGTCTATTCAAAACGGCCTTCACTCTTTATATAAGGAAGCTCTATTTTTCGTTTTGGTCAGGCACAAGGCTTTTTTGAAGGGGGGGCTGGACTCTTCGGTCCTGCCCCTCCCTTCAAAAAAGCCGCGGCAACGACGCCAAAATGAAAAAGCAGCGCTTCCATGGGGTTTGCTGTGCGGTGAAACGCCGGACTTACACTTTGACGTTCAACAACGAACCGGTCATCTCGTCCATGGCGCGTATGGTGACGGCCACGGCGCTGTATGCGTTTTCGGTGCTGATAAGATTGCCGAACTCCCTGGGCAGATCCGTGTTGCTGCCTTCCACAAAGCCGCGCAAATAGGATCTGGCGTTCTGCCCGTCCCGGTAGTCTTCCACCCGCCAGGCGTCGGCGGTATTGGCCTGCTGTACCCTGTCCAAATCCTGGGCGACGGCGCTATCGTAATTTTCCTCGGAAATGCGCAGGCCCCTGGCGGACGTTTCATAGGCGTCGCGCACATCGTTGCCCGCCAGATGGTTGATAATCGCCGGGCCGGGCGTCATATCCCGGTAGGTGGAGGCAAGGCGCACGCCTTCATCCTGGTAAGGGCCGCTCATCAGCGCCACATGGCGGGACTTGAAGCCGTCCGTATTGATATTGGCTATGTTGTTGGCCGTTGTCTGAACAACGACGTCAAAGGCGTTCAGCGCGGAAGTAGGGATGGAAAAATTGGGCATGACTCCCCCCAGTAAGTAAATGGCCCGTTCAAATCACGCGGACCGTTTTCGGACAACAGCCGGCGAAAGGTCTCCAGATTTTTCCCGGCAAAGGCGGCGGAAGCGGCTTCTTCCAACTGCTTCGGCGTCACCAAGTCACGCAGCACCACCGGCCGGGTGGCAAGCGTGCCTTCCGGGAACAGGGCCAGTACCGGAATGCTCGTGCTGTTCAAAGCTTTCAATAATTCCTGGCCCGCTTCGGCGTTCCTGGTCAAATCCACCCTTATTGTACGCACATTATAGCGCCGACGCAAGTCCGCCATGCGGCCCCTGCTCAGAGTGGTGTGTTCGAGGGCCTTGCAGCTCGGACACCAGTCCGCCGTAAAGTCAAGCAGCATGGGCTCTTTGCCCAGCAACTTCGTAAAGACTTCCGGCTCGAACTTTTCCCAGGTGCGATCCGGATTGACCGAAGCGACTCCGGCCGCCGCAGCCAGGAGCAGCACGCCGATGGCCACCGCGCGGGAAATAAAGCGCCTCAGGCGGCCAGCCCGCAAATGTCCGATCTGTCCCCAGAGCCAGGCGGCAAAGGCCACGGCGAACAGACTGAACAAAAAGGCGGGAATCCACTCGTCCGGCAGCAGCGTCGCCAGATAGACAACGCTGGCCATGAGGAAAAAGGCGAGCAACTGTTCAAGGCGCAGGGTCCAGGCGCCGGGCCTGGGCAAAAGGCGCACCAGACCAGGACAAAAAGCCATGACGCCATAAGGGGCCGACATGCCCACGCCCACGCTGGCTATGGTCAGGATAAGCACGGGCAAAGGCTGGAGGATGGCCCAGGCCAGCACGCCGCCCAGAAGCGGGCCGCTGCACGGCGTTGCCAGCAAAGTCGCCAGAAGGCCGCTGGCAAAGGCCTGCCAATAGGGATGGCCGTTCCTGGTGATCTTCGGATCGAATATGGGCAGGGAAAAAACGCCGAAAAGGCTGAGCGCCAGCAAGAAAAGCATAAGACCGAGAAGCACGATGACGATGGGCCGCTGGAACAGTTCGCCCCAGGCCCAGCCGGCCACGCCGAGCATGACGGCAAGCACCAGGAACCAGGTCATGATGCCCAGGGCAAAAATCAGGCAGTGCACGCGGAAGGCCCCGGCCTGCCGCTTTTTGTCCTCCATGGAGGTCACGGCCATCAGGGCGCTGAACTTCAGGCTGACAACCGGCAGCACGCAGGGCATAAGGTTGAGGATCAGACCGGCCAGGAGGCCGAACAGCAGGGCTTCCCCCAAAAACCGCACTTCGACCTCGGGATTGAAAAAGGCCGGCGCCAAGGTCGAGAAGACCGCCGCATGCCTTGCCAGCTTTTCCGCTTCGCTCTCCGGCGCGGCTGGCGGCGTCAGACGCCGGCCGCCGGCAAAGGGATCGATGCCGGGGGACAAAGCCGCTTCGACGGTGCCTTCGGGAGGCGGAATCAAAACGCTCTCCCCTTCGGTCCAGGCCGTCCACCAGGCCTCGGCTTTCGCCGGCGGGAAAGAAGCCATCTCCAAGGCGGAAAACGCCAGTTCAAGGGTGCCCGAAACAGGGGTGCAACTGGTCGCGGAACACAAAAGTCCGGACATGGTCACTTTGGCGGCCACGCCGCCCAGGCCCTGGGCAAAGGGAAGCTCGGTCCAGAAGGTGACCGGGCCCGGAAAAATCGGAGGATTGCCCTCTTCGCTGCCGGGCAGGGAAATGGAGGCAAAGGCCGTGTCTTTTTTCAGAGGGGCCGAAGGTGCCCGCACCGGCAGCGCATGACCCCGGCTTTCCATGAGCTGATTGATGTCGGCGGCGCTCATGGGCTGCATCGGAAAGGCGGACAAGGGGGCAAAAAAGGCTTCAACCGTGGTGGGAAGGCCGTCCGTGGTCTCGACGCCGTACAGGTATTCGCCTTCGGGCGGCGCCAGGGTCAGGGCCAGGAGAAGCCGTTTGCCGCCGGCTTTGTCGGCCGAAAGATCGTAAAAACCCGGGACGCCTTCCTGTCCGGGGCCCGGGGCGGCGTCAAGAGTATACGCTTTCCAATATATGACGCAGTTGGCGCCCGGAAAGGCATGGGCCGAACCGGCCAAAGGACCGGCGGCGGTGATCAGAAAAAACAACAAAGACCAAAAAAGACGCATGGCAAGACCCCGGCATCAGGGACGAAAACACAGGACGAACGGGAACTGACGAGTACGGTTTGTCCCTGGCAAAAACGAAAAACAGCGCTTCCTTAACTCAGTGTTTTTCAAAGTAAACAGGCTCCATGATATTTACATCTCCGTCACATATACGACAAGATGCAAAAAAAGTACAGTCTTTCCACTCTCCTGCAGCAATTTTTATTATGAGCTTTTTGCGGCCCGTTCGCCGGGTCCGTCGCCTAAAGTCCTTTACATCTGCAAGGCTGAAAAGTCGGCCAGGCGTCCGAGGCGGTTGACCAGGGCCTGAAGCAGATTGAGGCGGTTCGCGCGCAAGCCTTCATCCTCGCACATGACCATGACCTGCTCAAAAAAAGCGTCGACAAAGGGTCTGAGATCGCGAAGCAGGGCGAACAAGTCGGCGTAGGCGTCTTTTTCCCACAGCTCTTTGAAAAGCGGGGTAATGCGTTCAAGCTCGGCGGCCAGGGCCTTTTCCGCCGGGTCGGCAAAAAGGATGGTCTGGTACTTGCCGGTCAGGGCGGGGTCTTCCTCCTGCCCCTGCTTGCGGATGATATTGGCGGCGCGCTTGAAGGTCAGCACGCTTTGGGCAAAATCCTCATCCCGGCTGAAGGCTTCAAGGGCGCGCAGCCGGGCGTCAACGGCCCAGACGTCGTCGGCCCCGGCCTGGAGCACGGCTTCGGCCAGCAATGTTTCGGCGCCTGCGGCCATGAGGTGGTTTTTCAGACGCAAGGTGAAAAAGTCCTGCAAACGGGGGAGCGCCTGCTCGGGCAGGAACTTCCATTTCCTGTCGCCGTGATTGCGCATGGCTTCGGCGAAAAGCTCGGAGACTTCGAAGCGCAGGCCCTTTTCCTGCGCAATCCGGGCGATGCCCAGGCAGGCCCGGCGCAGGGCGTAGGGGTCGGCGGCGCCGGTGGGAATAAGACCGAGGCCGAAGCAGCCGGCCAGGGTATCCGCCTTGTCCGCAATGGAGATGAAGGCCCCGCACAACGAGCCCGGCACCGGGCTGTCCGGCCCGGCCGGCAGATACTGCTCGCCGATGCCTTCGGCGACCAGGGCGCTTTCGCCGAAGCGTCCGGCGTAAATGGCGCCCATGACCCCTTGAAGGGTATCGAATTCCTTGACCATTTCCGATACGAGGTCCGCTTTGCACAGCCGGCCGGCCCGCATGGCCTCCTCTTTGCCGAGCAGCCCGGCGGCCTCGGGATCGTTCAGCCGGACATTGTCATACAGCCATGCGCACAGGCGTTCGATACGGCGGCATTTGTCGCCCATACTGCCGAGAGCCGCCAGAAAAATCACGGAATCAAGCGCTTCGAGCCAGGGCTCGAAGCTCCCCTTGTCCAGGTCGCTTTTCCAGAAAAACCGGGCGTCTTCAAGGCGCGCGCGCAGCACCCGCTCCCAGCCTTTGCGCACCAGCCTCTCATCAGGCGGGGTCATGTTCAGAACCGTCAGGAAATAGGGCAGCAACCGGCCGTTTTCGCCTTCCAGCCCGAAACTTTTCTGATGGCTTTCCATGCTGGTCAAGAGCACCTGGCGGGGCACCTCAAGAAAAGCCGGGTCAAAGGCGCCCAGGATGGGCGTCGGGTGTTCGCACAAGCCCTGCACCTCTTCCAGCAGAGCCTCTTTCCAGAGGACCGTTCCCTTTTTTTCCTGAGCGAGAGCCGTTCCCCGTTCAAGGATGATCCGGCGGCGCTCCTGGCCGCTGACCACGACGGCGCCTTGCTCCGCCATCACCCGGAAATAGTCGGAGGCCTGCTCCAGGATCAACGGGCCCGGCCCGTGGACGCGATGCCCTCTGCTTGTTCTGTCCGATTCCACGCCGCCCGCGCTGAAGGGCACCACCTCCCCGCCCAGCAGCGCCAATATCCAGCGAATGGGGCGGGCAAAGGTGAAGTCGCCGTCTCCCCACTTCATCTTTTTCGGAAAAGGCAGCCCCTGGATGAGCGCCGGGCAGATGTCCGCGAGCAGGGTCAGGGCGCGCTGCCCGCCCATGCGTTTGAGGACGGCGAGATACGGGCCTTTTTCCGTATCTTGCGTAAAGGTCTCCTCCAGGATCACGCCCTGGTTTTTGGCAAAGCCCTCGGCGGCCCTGGTGGGACGGCCGCCCACGTCAAACGCGGTCTTGAGGGGCGGCCCCATGATCACTTCCTCGCGGCTGGCCGAGGCCTCGTCAACATGCTCAAGAAAAAGGGTCAGCCGCCTGGGGGTCGAGCAGGCCAACAGGCCGCTGAAGCAAAGGCCCGTATCCGCCAGGGCGGCGCCGAAGCGCGCGGCCAGTTCTTTTTCCGTCTGGGCCAGAAAATGCGCCGGCAGTTCTTCAACGCCGATTTCAAGAACAAAAGCAGGCATGTGCTATCCTTTTAACAGGTCCATAAAAAACGGAAAACGCCGGGGGCCGTTATTCCGCGCGCAGAAGCGGATATTGCATATTCTTGCGTTGTTGCGCGTACAGTCTGGCCACGGACGAGGCGAGATTGCGCACCCTGCCGATATAGCCGGTGCGTTCGGTTATGGAGATGGCCCCCCTGGCGTCCAGCAGGTTGAAAGTGTGCGAGGCTTTCATGGTATGATCGTAGGCGGGCATGAGCAGTCCCTGATCCACGAGCAGCAGCGCTTCTTTTTCAAAGTCGTTGAAGTGACGCAGGAGCATCTCGGGATCGGACGCCTCGAAATTGAAGCGGGACTGCTCCACTTCGTTCTGGTGGTAAAGCTGGCCGTAGGTGACGCGCTCGTTCCAGGCGAGGTCGTAGATGGACTCCTTTTCCTGAAGATACATGCACAGCCGCTCAAGGCCGTAGGTAATCTCGGCGCTGACCGGGGCCAGATCGATGCCGCCCACCTGCTGGAAGTAAGTAAACTGGGTCACTTCCATGCCGTTGAGCCAGACTTCCCAGCCAAGCCCCCAGGCGCCGAGAGTGGGCGATTCCCAGTCGTCCTCAACAAAGCGGATGTCATGTTCCGCCGCGTTGACGCCAAGGGCGGCCAGGCTCTCCTGGTACACTTCAAGAACATTGTCCGGCGAGGGTTTCAGGATAACCTGGAACTGAAAATAATGCTGAAGCCGGTTGGGGTTTTCCCCATAGCGGCCGTCAGTGGGCCTGCGCGAGGCTTCCACGTAGGCGACGTTCCAGGGTTCCGGGCCGATAACGCGCAGAAAGGTGGCCGGGTTGAAGGTGCCCGCTCCGCACTCCACGTCGTAGGATTGCTCGACAACGCAGCCCCGCGAGGCCCAGAAATTTTGCAGAGTGAGAATCATGTTTTGAAAATACACGGTCTCTCCATGAGTTAAGCGAAGAAAAAAACCGGACTTGGAAACCGGGGCGCCTCTGCCGGACACCTCGTTTTTTGTCATAGCCTCGCCCGGATGGCAAGCGCCGACAGTTCAGGCCTTGGGCACGGCCTTTTCGACGGCCACCCGGAAACCGCGTATCTGGCTGTTGCTCATGACCGCGATGACGTCATCGGCCATGCCCTCGGGGATATCCACGAAGGAAAAGCGATCGTGAATTTCAATGGCGCCGATGGCCCGGCCGGGAATGCCGGTTTCACCGGCAATGGCCCCAACCAGATCCCGGGGCGCCACCTGCATATTGCTGCCGACATTGAAAAAGAGGCGCACCACCGGGCCCCGTGAACGCTGAAAAGCGCCCCGCTCGTCCCTGCCCTTGGGGCGTTTGCCGGACAGGCGTTCGGCCACCCTGCCGCTGTGATCCTCGCGCCAGTTTTTGCGCTCGCTTTCGGCGTCCTGTTGCTCCTGCCGGCCGAAGTCGCGCTGCATCAACAGTTTGAGCAAGGCCGCGGCCATGTCCATGCTGGTACTGTCGTCATCCAGGAACTGCTCCACCAGATTCGTATAGCGCTCAAGCGACCCGGCTTCAATGGCGGACCGCACCTCGTCCATCAGCCTTGTGGTGCGGATGTTGCTGACGTCGCGCAGGGTGGGCAGGCGGCTCTGCTCGATACGCGCCTTGGTGTAGCGGATGATGTCGCGAAGCTTGTAATGCTCACGGGCCGTCACAAAGGTAAAGGCGTTGCCGGCCCTGCCGGCGCGGCCCGTGCGGCCGATGCGGTGCACGTAGTTTTCCACGTCGTTGGGGATGTCGTAATTGATGACCGCGTCCACGTCGTCGACATCGATGCCCCGCGCCGCAACGTCCGTGGCTACCAGAATCTCAATGCCGCCGGAGCGGAAGCGCCCCATGACCCGATCCCTCTGGGTCTGGGCCAGGTTGCCGTGCAAGGCGTCCGCCTGATAGCCGCGCGTCTGCAGGTGGGTCGAGACCTCGTCAACGCTCCGCTTGGTCGAACAAAAGACCAGGGCCTTGCGAAAGCCCTGGGTATCAAGCACCCGGCACAAGGCGTCCATTTTCTGGTGCGGCTTCACTTCATAATAGACCTGCTCTATGGTCGGCACGGTCAGAAGTTTCCTGGTGATCCGCAAAATGTCCGGATCATGCAGAAAGCGCTTGGACATATCCATGATTTCCGGCGGCATGGTCGCGGAAAAAAAGACTTTCTGGCAATTTGGCGGGGCTTGTTCAAGTATCATTTCAATATCGTCGCGAAAGCCCATGTCCAGCATCTCGTCGGCTTCGTCCAGCACGGCGATGCCGACATCGTCAAAGCGCAGGGCGCCGCGCTCCAGGTGGTCCATCACCCGGCCGGGGGTGCCCACGATGACGTGCGCGCCTTTGCTCAGAGCCCGGAATTGACGCTCAATGGGCTGGCCGCCGTATATCGGCAGGACAAAGACCCCCCGCTTGCGGGCGGCGAGTGAGCCGATTTCCTCCGCCACCTGGATGGCCAGTTCCCTGGTCGGGCACAGGACCAGAGCCTGGGGCTTTTTATTTTTGACCTGAATTTTTTCAAGAATGGGAATGCCGAAAGCGGCCGTCTTGCCCGTGCCGGTCTGGGC
>JAIRTI010000120.1 GCA_031255035.1 Desulfovibrio sp. | reverse complement strand
CGCCCGGCAGGAATCAAGCCCGGTGCGGTCAAGCGTGCCCACGGCCGACGGGGCGTTTTTGTTCAGCCTGCACAGTCTGGTGCGCGAGGTTCACGACGTTATCGCGCCCTTTGCCAAGAGCCGGGGGCTGATCTTCTCCTGGTATATCGCCCCGGCGCTGCCCGCTCTGCTGGAGGGAGACGCCCCGAGGCTTCGCGGAGCCCTGTCGCTGTTGCTGCAAAACGCGGTGCAGGCCACGCGCCGCGGCGCCGTGCAACTGTCCATCCGCCGCAACCCCGGTTCGCCGGACCCCGGCGATCTGCTCTGCGTCATAAGCGACAACGGTTCGGCCCAGCGGACCGACGCCGGATTTTTCCACGCCTGGGAGCTTGCGGCCCGTACGGGCGGCGCGTTTACCGTGGATTACTCACCCAACGGCGGCACGCAGATCAGCTTCACGGTGCGCTTTGCCCTGCCTTCCGAGGAAGAGGCCCGCGAGCATCTGGGCGAAGGGCCAGAGGCCGCTGAAGCCGAACTGGATGACGACGAGCCCATGCCCGTGCTGGACGATATCCGCGAGCCCTTGACATTCGCCGTCGCTTCCGCAAAGGCGCCTTTTGCCGCCGCTCCGGCGAACGGGGACGAGGACTTGTCCGGCGCTCTTCCTCCGCCGGCGGACGAGCTTGCCGTCGTGCCGCGCATTGTGGCCTCGGAGATGACGACCAGCAATCGGCGGCTTTTGTCCGCCTGTCTTTCCAGCCTGCCTCACGAGCACATCACGGCCTCCTCCAACAGCCATGTTCTGGACATCCTCCGCGATCATCCGGTTTCCCTGATCATTTTCGACGCGGACACCCCGGAGTCCGACATCGTCCGCATCATTGCCGCCATCCGTAAAGAAGAGGCCGGCCGGCGCCCGTCGACCCCGATCCTCGTGCTGACCAGCCACTCGCGCCAGTCGACGCGCATGCTGAAAGCCGGGGCGAACCACGCCTTGTGCAAGCCGTATTCGCGCGAATCCTTGCGCGCAGCCGTGACCAGCGTCCTGCCGCACCTTGGCGCCTATCTTGAGCCGGCCGGGGCTGCTCCGGCGGAACCGGCCGACAAGGACTTTCCCGACGATATCGCCCTCGCGGGCCTGGGGCCTGACAATATCGCCGCCGGTTACCTCGCCTCGCTGATGCCGCCGCCAAACACCCGCGAACAAGCGGTCGAGCGCGAAGTGGATTTGCCGCCACGGCGCGGCCCCATGTCGGCGGCACCTTCTCTGCCCCCGCTACAGCCCCTCACGCCAAAGATGACGGACCTCGCCGGAGCGACGATGCCGGCTGGCGGCGCGCCTGTCGTTGAGCCTCTTGACGCGGCCGACGAGCGGGGGCAGGATCTTCTGGATATGGCGCTGCGCGACGCGACGCAAGCCCAGGGCGAGCCTGTTGAGGTCGCCTTGCCTCCCCGCCACGTTTTCGGCGGATCGGACATACTGCTGGTCGATGAACGGATGGAAAAGCTCTCCGGTCTTCAGGCGCCGTTCGGCCATGGCCCGTCCGTCCGTCCGTCCTCGCCGGAGGAAAACGAGCCTCCGGCCGCGCCCATGCTGCTCGGTCTTGCCTTTGAAGACGTTGCGCCCGCAGGCGCGGTAACCCGGCCGGGGCAGTCTTCCGAAAACGGGCCGTCCGGTCCTGACGCTTCGCAGGCGGGGATTGACGAAGCGGGCATCGGCTCTCTGCTGGACTTCATGTTGTCGGATGCGGAAGGAACTCACGTAGCGGAGGCCGGTCGGGAAAAAACGACGCCGGAACCCGCTTCGGCCGTGCAGGAAGCTCCTGCCGCCCAGCCCGCGCCCCTGGCGTCTTCGACTGTATGCCGAGTCAAAGTAAAGCCGCGCCGCATCAAGTCGGCGCCGAAGCAACCGTCGGCGCAACCGTCAGCGCGTTTGGGCGGGAATGAGACGGGCAGGCAAACGGCGACGGGCACGCATGTATCATTGGGGGCGCAACCGTTGCGGGAAGCGCCGCCCATGCGGAAGGCCGCGCCCGAACAGTCCCCGGCCGCTCCCGCAGCGCCGCCTCCGGCCGTCGCGGCCCCGGCGGAAGACGAGGCGGCCTGCCGCGCCGCTCTGCCCCTTCCGGGGATTGAGGGCGAAAGCCTCAATCCGGTCTCCCTGCCCCTGGCGCCCGGCCTCATCCATGCCTTGCGCGATTCCATGCGCGACGCCGTCAGCGCCGGCCGGGAGGGCAACAGCATCCTGGTGCAGGAAGCGGCGGCCCGCATGGCGGACAAGGCTGAGCATTTTGAGTTGCACAAACTGGGCAAGGTAGCCCGCTACGTCGAACGGGCCGCCGAAGCCGGCGACATGGAGGCGATGGAGGCCTTGCTGGGCGATCTGCAAAGCGTTACCGGCCGGTATGTCAATGCCCTGGACGAGTGCTTCCAGAATTTTCTGTCTCTCGATCGATAAACGGGTGCCATGACCATTCCGGCCCGTGGTCAGGCCCACGGCATCATTCCCGCCCGGTTCGCGTCCTCAAGGTTTCCCGGCAAGCCGCTCGTCGAACTGGCCGGACGCCCCATGTTCCAGCACGTGTTCACGCGGGCCAGCCGATGCCCGGAACTGGCCTCCGTTACCCTGGCCACGGACGATGAGCGCATATACGAGGCGGCCAGGGCCCGCGGCGTGCCCGCGCTCATGAC
>JAIRTI010000108.1 GCA_031255035.1 Desulfovibrio sp. | reverse complement strand
CGTCTTGCGCGAGCAGATGGCCGAGTTGAAGACGGCCCTGGAAGAGCAAGGCCTGAAGGTCAAGGAACTGGACGTGCAGACAGGCCTTTCCGACAGCGGCCTCGCCGACCGCTGGGACGGTCACCGGGAACACAACCTCATGCAGGACGCCAACCAGCGCGACCGTATGGTCCGCCTCGCCCGCATCCGCCGTGAAAGCGGCTCGGACATGGACGGCAAAAGCGCTCTTGAACGGCCCCAGGCGGCGGACAGCAACGCCGGCCTTCACATTGTCGCCTGAAATCAGAAATAACGGGGAACTACCATGGCATCAGTAGACAGCATTCTCGGCCAGCATGAAATCAACCTGACCAAGCAGGCCACCAGCGATCGCGTGGCCACGGACAAAGATACCTTCCTGAAGCTTCTTGTGGCCCAACTGACGCATCAGGACCCGCTGAACCCCGTTGAAGACAAGGAATTCATCGCCCAACTCGCCCAGTTCACCACCGTGGAAGAGCTGCAGAACATCAATACGGGCGTTGAAAGCCTCAACGAAAGCTTTAACGCCCAGCAGACCACCAACGCGGTCAGCCTTATCAACAAGCTGGTCGTGGCGGGCGGCGACAATGTGCAGTTGCGCGGCGCGGAAAACTTCACCAGTTCCAACGACTACCCGACCATTTTCTTCACCCTGCCGCGCAGCAGCGCCGGGGGAGAAATCAAGGTCTACGCCGCGGACGCCGACGGCAACCCCACGGGCGCTCCGGTCTACTCCGCCGACATGCCGGCTTACCAGATGGGCCGAAGAGAAGCCAAGTGGCACGGCTGCGACTACAACGACAATCCCATGCCCGACGGCACTTACATCATCAACATCACGGCCACGGACGCGGACGGTCAGCCCATTGAGGTGCGCCACTCCTCAAGCGGCATGGTCATCGGCGTGGAAACGGCCGCCGACGGCAACCACAAGCTCTACCTGGAAGACGGCCGCACCGTGTACTACACCCAGATAGACCTGGTGCTTGGCATCTATGGCAATGGCGGTGCCGGCGAAGGAACCGGCGACGGAGAGGGCGAAGGCGCCGGGGACGGCGAAGGAACCGAAACCGGGACAACCCCATAATACCGGCCACCGGTATACCGGCCGGCGCAAATGGATGCGCGCCGGTCGCGAAGCGCACACCGCCACGCCCGGCGCGGATTACCTTCCCGCGCCGGGCTGGTTTTTTGTGACGAATGGGAGTATTGTTCCTGGCCGGCCGCGCAAGACGCGGCTCATTGATCAAGCACCCACCATACAGCGGCAAGGAGATATTGTGAAACGCCATTTGTTCCTCCTCATCTGCATTCCGGCTCTTATCCTCGCGACAGCCTGCACGCCCATGGAAGAAAAACGCGACGCCCTCATGGAACAGGCCCGCGCCCATGAAAAAGCCGGACGCTGCGCCGAAGCCTCGGCCGCCGCCAGCGAAGCCTTCGAGCTTGACCCGGCCCTTGCCGACGCCCAGATGCTTCTCGGCCGGTGCAGCATGTCAACGGGCAAAAACAAGGACGCCACGCGGCATTTCAGCGAAGCTCTGGAGCTTGCGCCGAATACGGTCGAGGCCATGATGGCCCTGAGCCGCCTTTACCTTATCGAGAACCAGATCGACCTGGCGGACGAATACGCCGCCAAAGCGGCCGAACTGGACGCGGACCGGCGTGAACTCGCGGTCCTGAGGGCGGGCATCTTCATGGAACGAGGAGACCACGCCGCGGCCGTCCCTCTGTTTGAAGAGCTGTTGAAAAGCAACCCGGAAGACGAAGAGTCCCTCATCGGTCTGGCGTCGGCCTATATCAACAGCGGCGAAAAGGAAAAAGCCATGGCCGTTCTTGAGTCATCGCTCGAAAAGCGCGAAAGCTCGCCCGCGGTTCTTTCCCTTTTGTTCAACATCGCCCGCAAGGATCAGGATTACGCCGCGGCCGAGAACTATCTGAACAAGCTGCTCGCCCTGAACCCGGCCAGCGAGGATATTATCCTCCAACTGATCGACGTGCTGGCCCTGTCCGGGCAACGCGATAAAATCCCGGCGCTGCTGGAGGCTTTTCTTGAAAAATACCCGGAGGCTTCGCGGATACGCCTTGGCCTGATCACCATCGCCTCAAGCCAGGGCCAGTTTGACAAGGCTCTGGAACTTATTGACACGGCCCCGGATCAAAACGGGGCGCTCAATCTGGGCAAGGCCAGTATCCTTGCCGCCGCCGGCCGCATCGAAGAGTGCATCGCCCTGCTCAAGCAGATCAGCGCCAATCCGGCAACCGCCGCCCAGGGCGGCGAGGCGCGTATGAACCTTGCCGAGCTGTACCTCCAAAGGGACATGACCGATGACGCCGAAAAAGAACTCAATGCTCTGCTGAACGCCGATCCGGCCCATGCCGGCGCTCTGCTGATGCGCGGGCGCATCAGGCTGAGCAAGCGCGACATCAATGGCGCCATAGCCGACTACGAGGCCATACTCAAAAAATCCCCCAACAACAGCGTGGCCGCCCTTTCCCTTGCCGA
>JAIRTI010000062.1 GCA_031255035.1 Desulfovibrio sp. | reverse complement strand
TCGGCCAACGCCATGACCAGGGCCGGGGAAATCGTGCTGGTGGACGGCATAGGCAACCGCACGGCCGCCGTTCAGTTCGGCCCCAGGCAGGTTGTTCTGATCATCAGCCGCAATAAAATCAGCGCTACCCTTGAGTCAGCGGCGGAACGCGTCAAAAATCTCGCGGCGCCCGCCAACGCCATCAGGCTCAAAAAGGACACGCCCTGCGCCAGGGTCGGCTACTGTATGGACTGCAACAGCCCCGACCGCATCTGTTCGGTATGGATTACGATGCAGCGCTGCAAGCCGCGCGGTCGCATCCACGTTATCCTCGTCGATGAGGACACGGGGTTTTGAGCGACGATGGGGGCCCCGCAGGCGATCAAAATTGACTTCGACAGCGGAAAAAATAAATGCAGGATGTCGCGTGAAAAAAAACCGAGCGGTCAGGATAGGAGACATGGTTGTCGGCGGCGGCGCCCCTGTTGTCGTGCAGAGCATGACCAACACGGACACCCGCGACGTTGCGGCGACCCTCGCCCAGATCGCGGCTCTGGCGGAGGCCGGCTGTGAAATCGCGCGTCTGGCCGTGCCCGACGACAAGGCCGCGGCCGCTATGAAGTCCATTTGCGAGCAATCGCCCCTGCCCGTGGTCGCCGACATTCATTTCAGCGCGGGTCTGGCCGTGGCCGCGCTTGAAGCCGGGGCCTCGGCCCTGCGCATCAACCCCGGCAACATCGGCGGCCGGAAAAAGGTCGACCTGGTGGTGGACGCCGCCAAGGCTCGCGGGGCCTGCATCCGGGTGGGCGTGAACGCGGGGTCTCTGGAAAAAGCGCTGCTCGTCCGCTATGGCGGCCCCACGCCCGAGGCCATGGTCGAGAGCGCGCTCAGCCATGTGCGCATGTTGGAGGATCGCGGCTTTGACGCCATCAAAGTTTCGCTCAAGTCCTCCGGCGTGCCTGTGACCGTGGCCGCGTACCGGCTGATGGCCGCTCAGCGCGACTACCCTCTGCACGTGGGTGTGACCGAAGCCGGCACTCTGCTGCGCGGGGCCGTGAAATCCGCCGTGGGCATAGGGATATTGCTGGCCGAGGGAATCGGCGATACAATACGGGTTTCGCTCACCCATGATCCGGTCCGCGAGGTGGAGGTGGCCTACCGCATTCTTGCCGCTCTGGGTCTGAGGCGTCGCGGTCCTGAAATCATTTCATGCCCCACTTGCGGCCGTACGGAAATCGATCTCATCGGCCTGGCCGAAGCCGTTGAAAAGCGCCTTTCCTCCCTGGCCGAGCCGGTGACCGTGGCCGTCATGGGCTGCGTGGTCAACGGCCCCGGTGAAGCGCGCGAAGCCGACATTGGCATCGCCGGAGGCAGGGGGAGCGGGCTTTTGTTCCGCAAGGGCGAAATCATCCGCAAGGTGAGCGGAACAACCGAAGACCTGCTTGAGGCTCTTGTTCAGGAAATCGACAAGCTGCTTGAAGAAAAAAAAGAGGAGACGCCCCATGGCTGAGGCGGACAAGGTGTTTATACCCGATTTTGCCAAGGGCGGCGGCCTGCTGCCGGTCATCGCCCAGGACGCGGCCAGCGGCGAAGTGCTGATGCTGGCCTACATGAACCGCGAAGCCTTTGAGGCCACCCTGGTCAGCGGCGAAGTCCATTACTGGAGCCGCAGCCGCAACTGCCTGTGGCATAAAGGCGGCACATCAGGCCATGTGCAGAAGCTCAAGTCCATCCGCCTTGACTGCGACAGCGACGCCCTGCTGGCGCTTGTGGAGCAGGCGGGCGGCGCGGCCTGCCATACCGGGCGGCGCAGTTGTTTTTACCGGGAACTGAAGGACGAAATCGTGAGTGAATGCTCGCCCGTCGTTTTTGACCCCAAGGAGGTCTATAAATAATGTCAGGTTCACAGCTCAAGCTGGGCATTCCCAAGGGCTCTCTCGAAGAAGCCACCCTCGCCCTGTTCGCCAAATCCGGCTGGAAGATATCCATGCGCCACCGCAATTACTTTCCCGAGGTCAACGACCCCGAACTGGCCGTCAGCCTTTGCCGTCCGCAGGAGATGGCCGGGTACATCGGCGAAGGCATTCTGGACGCCGGGCTCACCGGCAAGGACTGGACCCTTGAAAGCGAAGCCGACGTTATGGTTGTGACGGATCTGGTCTATTCAAAAATGAGCAACCGCCCGGCGCGCTGGGTGCTGGCCGTGGCCGGAGACTCGCCCTACCGGAAACCGGAAGACCTGGCCGGCAAACGCGTTGCCACGGAAATCATGGGCCTGACGCGGCGCTACTTTGCCGGGAAGAATATCCCGGTCAGCGTCAACTATTCCTGGGGCGCCACCGAAGCCAAGGTTATCGAAGGTCTGGCCGACGCCATTGTCGAAGTGACGGAAACCGGCGCCACCATCCGGGCGCACGGACTGCGCATCCTTGATGAAGTGCTTGTCACCAACACCCAGTTCATCGCCAACAGGCAGGCCTGGGCCGACCCGTTCAAGCGCGCCAAAATAGAGCAGATCACCATGCTGTTGCAGGGGGCGCTCAGGGCCGAATCGCTGGTGGGCGTCAAGATGAACGCGCCCACGGCCAATCTTGAGGCCATTCTGGCGCTTCTGCCGTCGCTCAATTCGCCCACGGTGGCCAATTTACAGGACAAAAACTGGGTATCCCTGGAAATCGTCATCGAGACCAGCGTGGTGCGGGACCTTCTGCCCCGGCTGGTGGCGGCCGGCGCCGAAGGCATCATCGAATATCCGCTGAACAAGGTAATTTAGTTGTTCGTCGCTTAACCGCCGGCAAAGCCCGCCTTTGACAACTCCGGGCGAGGATTTACCGGATCACTTTTGACGGATTGCACTCCCCTGCGAACGGTCGGCCATGCACCAATCCCCCGTCTTACCGCCGCTCCATATGTACGGCATCCTCGGTACGCCTCTGGCCCAGAGCCTGAGCCCGGCCATCCACAACCGGGCCTTCGCCTCTCTGGGGCACCCCGGCGCGTATTTCGCCTGGGAAAAGCAGGACTCTGAATTGCCGGCCTTTTTCGAGGCGGTGCGCGGGCTGCCCATTGCCGGGCTGTCCGTGACCATCCCCCATAAGCGGACGGTCATGGCCTTTCTGGACGAAATCAGCCCCGAGGCCAGGCGCGCGGGCGCGGTGAACACGGTGTTTCGGCGCAACGAGCAGCTTGTGGGGGACAATACGGATGTTGAGGGCTTTCTCTGGCCCCTGTGCGCGCGCGAGGCCGCCCTGCCGTCCGCCGGGCTTGTCCTGGGCGCGGGCGGGGCCTGCCGCGCCGCCCTGGCCGGACTTTCCGCCCTGGGCATGACAAACCTGGTTGTCGCGGCCCGGAATCC
>JAIRTI010000033.1 GCA_031255035.1 Desulfovibrio sp. | reverse complement strand
CGAGGCCGGGGACCCGGGCCCGGCGGTGTTCGTCATGACGTCGGGCAATCCCGGCGGCGAGCCCATCTGTCTTGGGAACCGGGAGGCGCGCGCCCGCCTGGACACCATGGCCGACGCTTTTTTGTTCCATAACCGCGACATTCTGATCCGGGTGGACGATTCGGTGACGCGCCCGCTGCCTGACGGCGGCACGCTTTTCCACCGCCGGGCCAGGGGTTATGTGCCGCGTCCCATCGTCATTGACGCGGCTTTGTCCGGCGAAGGGGCCGGGGTGCCCTGCGTATTCGGCGCGGGCGCGGATCTCAAAAACACCCTGTGTCTGACCAAGGGGGCCGACGCCTTCGTTAGCCAGCACATCGGCGACATGAACAATGTGGAGACCGGGCATTTTCACGGCGAGATCCGTGAGCATCTGGCCGGGCTCCTGCGGGTGCGGCCCGATGTGCTGGTGCGCGACCGGCATCCGGATTTTCTGAGCGGGCGCCTGTCGGACGAGTATGCCGGGGAGCGCGGCCTGCCGGTCATGACTTTGCAGCATCACGCGGCCCACGCCTTCGCGCTGCTGGCCGAGCACGCCTTTCGCGGCCGGGCCCTGGTGCTGGCCCTGGACGGCACCGGGCTCGGCACGGACGGCGCTCTCTGGGGCGGCGAACTGCTGCTGGCCGATACCGGGGCGGCCAGACGCGGCGAAGCGGGCTGGAAGCGCCTGGGACATATGGCCCCCATGGATTTGCCCGGCGGCGAGGCCGCCATACGCGAGCCCTGGCGTATCGCCCATGCCTTGCTCTGGCGGCTGGGCTTGCTCGACGGCGGGGGCGACGCGGCTTTTTCCCCGCCCTGGCTGCCGGAGCGCGCGGCAACGGCCGCTTTGCTGCCGACCATGCTGGTCAGGGGCGTCAACAACCCGTCGAGCACCAGTTGCGGGCGTTTTTTCGACGCGGCCTCGGCCTTGCTCGGCCTGTGCGACGTCATCACCTATGAAGGCCAGGCGGCCATAAGGCTGGAAGAAGCCCAGGGACCGGCACGCCCCTGGGACGTCGAACCGGAAAGGCTGTACCCCTGCCCGGTGACGCGCCCGGAGCGGGGCGGCCCTCTGCTGCTGGACAGCCGCGCCCTGTTCAGGGTTCTGGCGCTGGACAAGGCCGGAGGACCGGAGCAGTCGCAAAACGCGGAAATGGCTCTGCGCTTCCACCACAGCCTTGCCCGTGGACTGGTGGATATGGCCGTTCTCGCGGCGGGGGAACACGGCCTGGACTGCGTTGGCCTTTCCGGCGGCTGCCTGCACAACCTGACGCTTTCGACTTTGCTGACGCGCGGCCTTGAAGCCCACGGCCTGCGCGTGTTGCGGCACGAACAACTGTCCCCCGGCGACGGCTGCATCAGCCTGGGCCAGGCCTTTTGGGGGCGCCTGGCCGCTGGGGGGCGCTGAGGGGTCGCTGAGGTCGCTCTCCCTCCGCATAGCGGCCCGCTTGCAATCGGGGCTTCGGCCGCGTTTTCTCCGGGCACAAAGAAGGTGACTTTGCCTCGGGCATCTGATAGGAAAATCCTCCTTACCTCAACGCAGGGAGCGCAACGCCCATGGCAAAGAAACCCGTACAGACGCCAGAGGAAATTCGGGCCGAGGCTCTGGCCACCGCCCTTTCCACCATTGAAAGAAAGCACGGCGCCGGCGCCATCATGAAGCTTTCCGACAAGACCCATGTGAGCATTCCGGTCATCCCCACCGGCTCCATAGGCCTTGATCTCGCACTGGGCGTGGGCGGCCTGCCCCGTGGCCGGGTGTCTGAAATCTACGGCCCGGAATCGTCGGGCAAAACCACGCTGACCTTGCATATCATCGCGGAAGCCCAGAAACTGGGCGGCACCTGCGCGTTCATCGACGCCGAGCACGCCCTGGACATGAACTATGCCAGACGCCTGGGCGTGAACACCGACGAACTGCTTATCTCGCAGCCGGACTTCGGCGAACAGGCCCTTGAAATCGCGGATCTGCTCGTGCGCTCCGGGGCCGTGGACCTGGTGGTCATCGACTCGGTGGCCGCGCTTATTCCGCAGAACGAGCTTGAAGGCAACATGGGCGAAACCCAGGTGGGCGGCCAGGCCAGGCTGATGTCCCACGCCCTGCGCAAGCTGACCGGATCCATCCACAAGTCGCGCACGGCCGTTATCTTCATTAACCAGATACGCATGAAAATCGGCACCATGGGCTACGGCAACCCGGAAACCACCACCGGCGGCCACGCCCTGAAATTTTACGCCACCATCCGTCTGGACATCCGCAAGATCCAGAGCCTCAAGGACAAGGAAGAAGCCTTCGGCAACCGCACCCGCGTCAAGGTGGTCAAGAACAAGGTGGCGCCGCCCTTCCGTTCGGCCGTGTTCGACATTCTGTACGGTACGGGGATTTCCCGCACCGGCGAAATACTGGACCTCGGCGTCGAGGCCGGCGTTGTTGAAAAAAGCGGCGCCTGGCTGTCCTACGGCAAGGAGCGCCTCGGCCAGGGCAAGGAAAACGCCCGGGCCCTGCTTGAGGAAAACGAGGAGTTGCGTCTCGAAATCGAACGCAAGATCATCGAACACCT
>JAIRTI010000287.1 GCA_031255035.1 Desulfovibrio sp. | reverse complement strand
CCCATTCGCCGGGTCCAGGGCCGGCAAGGTCCTGGCGGGTGTGGGCAGAGCCCACATGCGATCAAATTGGCTTCGACAAAATTAGAATTGCCGTAAAATGATAGCGGAGCTTGATGTTTTCATGTTACGATGTTCTATTGACGAAAAACGGACTCGTCGACAGACAAGGAACGCCCATGCCCATCCCCTTTCGTGGCGGCGTTGCGCGCGTGTTTGCGCTGGCTCTGCTGCTTATCCTTTTCACAGGCGTCCAGGCCGGGGCCGCGAACGGCAACTCCACCCGGATTGACGGCGACAAGCCGGAGCGGACTGCTGACTCCATCGGCCAGATATGGGCCGCGCGCGCCGACGATATCAGCGCCATTGTCGCGAATTCCTCCGACCTGCAAGCCTATGCCGAGTCCCTCGCCGGGCCTCTGGCGGCTGACGTGCAGTCGGCGCGGGCCAATTTTACCCGTCTGTCAAGCCTTTACCACGCCTCGCGCGGGCATCCCACGGAGCAACTGACCCTGGTTGAGCAGATGCGCAACCAGCGGAAGCGGTTGAAGGCCAGGATGGCCCCGCTGGAGGATATTGCCGGGGTCATCGCCGGCCGTCTGGGCGAGATAGATGCCCTGCAAAAGGATATGAACGATATCGACCGGCAGAACCGGGAAGAAGGAGTGGATGTCAGGGCGTCCACCCCGGAGGCGGACGGCCTGAAAAGTCACGGCCGCGTTCTTGCGGACGCCAGGCGCGCGCTGTCCCCGGCGGTCGCCAGGCTGGAGGGCATCCTGGCGCCCGGCCGCCTGACCCTGGAGCGTTTTGACAGGACGGTGGCGGATATTGAGGCCGGCCTTGTTTCCGTTTGGGAAAACTATTACCTGACCGCCTCGGACAACAGCCTTGACGCCGTGTTTTCCATACCGGCCCTCTTGACCGACTGGGTCACCTCCCTTGGTCCCCGGACGAGCTTCGCCTGGCCCCAGAGCGGGCGGGAGTGGGGCGACGCCTTCAAATCTTTTTTTCTGGCCGCCGTCTTCATGGCCGCCCTCGGTTTTTTCGCGTTGCGGGGCGGCCGCACCCTGCCCCGGCGCTGGCGCCATGCCGTGGAGGGCGTGATTAAAAGCTCCTGGATCTGGGCGGGCATCGGCCTTTCCATTCTGACGGCCTCGACGAACCGGCACGGCGGCATTTATTTCGCCTTTTCCCTGGCTGGCTGCCTTATCATTATCGCCGGCGTGGCCGCTTTGAGCTGGCGCTTGCGCGTGGCCGTGGCCCCGTCGCTGGAGGACAAGCCTTCTCCCCTGGCGAGGCTGTACCCGCCGGCGGCTATCGGCGTGCTGATGCTTTTTTCCGACCTGCCCACGCGCATCCTCGGCTTTGTCTGGGGTCTGGTGATGCTGGTCTTTGTGGTCATGATTTTCTCCATGAACCGCAGCCATAAAAGCGAGGGCGACCTGCCCCTGCTTGAGCGTTTTTCATACGGCTGCGCCTTCTGGTTCGGCATCGCCTTACTGCTGGTGGCGGCCTTCGGCTATGCGCGTCTGGCCATCCTGGTCTTCATGCTGCTGTTCGCCCTGGTGAACACGATTATCCTGGCCAATGCCGTCATGGCCCTTTTTAACCTCCTCGTGGACAGGTTTTTCGACAAGAAGGCGCAGCCGGTGCGCAACGCCGTGGCCCAGGCCCTTTCCGTGCCCCTGGCCTGGGTGCTTTCGCTGCTGTGCACCCTGCCCTGGGTCTGGGCCGTGCCGGGCGCCTATTATCTCGCCGGACACGCCATGGAGGCCAACTATACGGTGGGCGACGCCTCCTTCGACATCTCGCGGGTTCTGTTCATCGTCCTGCTCTTTTTTCTGGCGCGTTCCTTCATCACCCTGGGCAGCACCTCGCTGGAGCACCTTCCCGAGCGCGTGCCTTCCTTCGAGCGCGGCGTCATCCCGCCGCTGCGCAACTTGTTGACCTACGGCCTGTGGGCTTTATTCGGGATATTCGCCCTGGGCATGCTGGGCGTGAACTTTACCAGCCTGGCGGTGGTGGCCGGGGGTCTCAGCGTGGGCATCGGTTTTGGCATGCAAAATATTTTCAACAACCTCGTCAGCGGCCTGCTGCTGATTTTCGGGCGCACCATTCTGGTGGGCGATTACGTTGAAGTGGCCGGCGCCGCCGGAACGGTCAGGGAGATCAGCATCCGCTCAACCACCATTGAGACGCCCGAACGCGCCGTCGTCTATGTGCCCAACTCCTCCATCATGTCGGGCCAGTTCGTCAACTGGACGCGCAACAGCCGCGTTGTGCGGCGCAGCCTGAATATCGGCATCGCCTACGGGGCGGATACGGCCCTGGCGGCAAAGCTCTTGCTGGAGGCCGCCAGGGACCAGGCGCATGTGCTTCCTTTCCCGAAACCGGCGGTGTTTTTCAATAATTTTGGAGACAGCGCCCTCGACTTTACCCTGAATGTTTTTATCGATGACTTTGACAACGTCACCAGCGCCCTGTCCGAGTTGCGGTTTACCGTCGAGCGGCTTTTTGATCAGCATGGCGTCGACATCCCGTTCCCTCAATTGACGCTGCACATGCAGGACAAGGCGGCCCCCGCCCTTCCGGGCGGCGCGCCGGCGGACATGGAAAAGAACGCCGCAACAAGCGGGACGGGAGACGCAAATGCATGACGCGCACGATAACGTCAAACGGGCGATACGTCGCCCGGC
>JAIRTI010000243.1 GCA_031255035.1 Desulfovibrio sp. | reverse complement strand
ATGTCTTCGGGAACCCGGACAGGCTTCCTGTGTCCTCCCTTGGCGATCACATGCAGAACGCCCGCGTTGGCGTCCACGTCCGCGCCTTTGAGTTTGAAGATTTCCGTGCAGCGCAGGCCTGTGCGGAGGGAAAGAAGGGACATGTCATGCAGTTGGGGGTTGGCCGCTTCCAAATCCGCCAGCAAAGCCCTGGCTTCATCCCTGGTGAAGAAACGGAGCCGGGAGTTATTGACTTTGACCATGCGCCAGACGCCGCCTTTAGTGGAAAGGGGATTAGCGCCGCTCCACATGCCGGTGGCGATGGCCCGGTTGATGGAGGAGCGCATGAAGTTGAAGATATTGTTCACGGTGGAACCGGCCAGAAGCTTGGCCTTGTCGTCTTTTGGGAGTTTCACGGTTTTGATGGGAGCTTTCAGCAGTTCTCCCTTGAGGGCGGAAAGCAGCCCCGGCGTAACCTCCACTATGGGGGTGGCGTGAATTTTGGCTTTCACATGGGCGACGTATTGCCGGTAGTGCTGGTCAACGTACTTGCCTTCGTTGCGGCCCCACGCGAGGTAATCTTCCACGGCCTGCCCGACGGTTACTTTATCGCGTTCCGTGGGGCAGACGCCTGTGGCGGCGATTTCGGCGAGGTATTCGGCTCTGGCGTTGCGGGCGGATTGCGGGCGGACGCCCTGGCTGTGTCTGCCCACGGTTTTCCAATGGCCTTTGCCTTCGTGGTCTGCGTACCAGAAAGCGTAGACGCGGTCCACCTTGCCGGTTTTGGGGTCGCGTTTGGAGGACAGGCGGTAGAAGACGCCCTCGAACTTGGTTTTGTTGTATTTTCTGTTGTTTTTGTCGCTCATGGAGTGACAGTAGCGAGGAACTACAGGGAAGGCAAGATGCTTATCCAGAACTTATCCAAAACGAAAAATTCCGGAGAGAAATATGATGATAATTATGCGAAGTTATTTAACAAATCAGGCGACGAAGGAGGGAAGTTGGAGAGAGAGAGAGAGAGAGAGAGAGAGAGAGAGAGAGAGAGCAAGAAATGGACCAAAATTATTATCTTAGCCCATACCACCACTGTCCGTTGTGGACAAACATTTATCCTTCCGGCGTTCACAACTTCGTTAAATACTTTATTGGACAACATGGGATTGTTCATAGCGCATCCTTGCGAGAAAGACAAGTGTTTTTGAAAAAATTGTCGCGAGCAAATTGGCTTCGACAAAATGAGAATTGCTGTTTCTCCATCCCCGCCCTTGACAAAGTGGGGAATCAATCAGTAATAATTATTAATAAAGATTATAGGGAGTGAAAAGCTTTCCATGGCAGAAAACAGGATGACCAAGCAGCGCGCTCTTATTCTTGAGGTCTTGCGCAGCGTGGACAGCCACCCGACGGCGGATGAGGTCTACGGCATGGTGCGCCGCCGGATGCCGCGCATCAGCCTGGGCACGGTCTACCGCAATTTGGAGCTTCTGGCCGGCGCGGGTAAAATTTTGCGCCTGGACCGCGCGGGTTCGCAAAAGCATTTTGACGGCAATTCCGCGCCGCATCAGCATGTGCGCTGCCGCGTCTGCGGGCGCATCGGCGACGTGATGAATCCGGTGGCCCTACCGGATACCGAGGGGGTGGTCTCTCCCGGCTTCCGGACAGAGGGGGTCGAGTTGGAATTTATCGGCCTTTGTGACGCCTGCCGCGAGGGCGCCGCGAGCAAGAGCGCCTGAAGGAAAAAGAATTGCGCCGTATGAGCGGCGGCGCTTCCTCCGCGCCGTCCTGCTTGAGGCGTTTCACGCCCCCACGCCTTCACCTCCTCCCTTTTTTCAGCCGGCGCCGCCATGGCGGGCCGGCTTTTTTGCCTTGTATTTTTTGCGCGAATTTGCTCCACTGGGCTTCGCATCAAAGCCAAGACGAGGTTGCCATGGGTTTTTTTTCATCCATCCGCAGGATTTTCGGCGCTGAGGACCGGCGCGGCGCTGTCCCCCTGTCCGAAGACGGGCAGGCGTCGGCCGGGCCGTCAGGGCCAGCCCCTGAACCGCCCCACGGGCCGACGCCCGAAGTGGCCTCCGGACGGGCCGGAAGTGACGCCGCCGGCGACGCGCCCCGGCCTTTGGCGGACGATGAAGCCATGCTCGCCGTGCGTCTGCGGGAGGCGGAACCCCGTTTGTCCGCATGGCTGGCGGTTGTTCTGGACGGCGTCACCAGGGCGGATGAGCTTCTCTGGCGGCGCACGGCCTTTCTTTTGCGTTCCCTGGAAGCGCCTGACCAGGAAATCGAAGCCTTTGTCCAAGCCTTCCGCCTCTGGCTTGAGGACATGGAGTACGAGCGCCTGGACGATTTTCGTTCGGAGCTTCAATACCGTCTCGCCCTCGCGCTTGACCTTGAGGATGAAGAGGACGAACGCAGCCGCCTGATGCTCAAGCTTTCCGAGGGCCTGGCCAAGACCCGCGAGCGGATTTCCAGCAAGCTCAACGCCCTTTTCCTGTCGGGGCGGGCTGTGGACGCTTCGTTCTGGGAAGAGTTGGAGGAAGTTCTGATCATGGCCGATGTCGGCTTCGAAACCGCCCATAGCCTGACCGAACGCCTGCGCCGCCTCGCCATGACCCGTGGCGTCACCGACGCCTCGGAACTGCGGGACGCCATGCGCGAGGTGATTCTTGAGGCTTTCAAGCCGGTCCGGCGCATCAGCGCCGTCAACCCGCCGGAAGTAATTCTGGTGATCGGCGTCAACGGCGTCGGCAAAACCACCACCATCGCCAAACTCTGCCACAGGGAAGTCCTGCGCGGCCGCAAAACGCTTCTGGCCGCCTGCGACACCTTTCGCGCCGCGGCCACCGAGCAGCTTGAAATATGGGCCAGAAGAGCCGGGGCCGGCTTTTACGCCAAAGGCCACGGCGCCGACCCCGCAGCCGTGGCCTATGAAGCCCTGGACAAAGCCCTTGAGGAAGCCTGCGACACCGTCTTTGTTGATACGGCCGGACGCTTGCACACCAAGGTCAATCTGATGGAGGAACTGCAAAAAGTGGGCAGAGTGCTTGGCAAGCGCCATCCAGGCGCGCCGCACCGCACCATCCTGGTCCTTGACGCCACCACCGGCCAGAACGCCCTTTCTCAGGTGAAACTGTTCAACCAGGCCTGCGGCATCGACGAACTGGTGCTTACCAAGCTCGACGGCACGGCCAAGGGCGGGATAGCCGTTGCCGTGGCCATGCAGTTCGGCATCCCGATTTCTTTCGTAGGACTGGGCGAAAAAATGGACGACCTGCGTCCTTTCGATCCGCAAAGCTATGTTTCAGCCTTGCTGGGCATGGAGGATCAGCAATTCTCATGAAGTAACTTTGAAAGACAATGCCTCCGGCGGCCGGGGCGCTGCCCCGGACCCCGCCGGGGGAAATGATTTCCCCCGGACCCCCTCAGTTGGGTTCCGGCTACACGGATCACCAGGGGCGCCACTTCAGTACCCCAATCGCCGGGTCCAGGTACGAAGCTGGGGCCGGCGGCCTGGCGCTGTGGGCAGAGCCCACATGCGATCAAAT
>JAIRTI010000189.1 GCA_031255035.1 Desulfovibrio sp. | reverse complement strand
ACGAGCACGGCCGCCCGCAGTTCGAACTCGCCGTCGGCGATAGCCCTGGCAACGGCGGCGCGCATGGCGGAAAGGCTCAGGGCAAGGTCGGCGTTTTCAACGGAACAGGCCGAATAGACTTTGCCGGTGGCGGCGAGCACGGCCGCGCCAAAGCCTTTTTTACCGTAAGGCACATAGGCCGGGATGGCCGCGCGGGTGGCCGTCTGGAGCATAAGGGCGCGTTCCTGCCCGCTCAATTCCCGCACGAACCATTTGCGGTACAAGCGGTCATATTCGCCGGATTTGATCACCTGTTCAAGCCCCTCGTTCAGGCGGCGCAGGATGTCGCCCCTGTTCCTGGCGACAGCGGCCCGCATTTCGGTAAGGCCCAGGGGCGTGCCCACGGTGGTGATGGCCCCGTAATTGAGTTTGTTTATGTAATAGTAAGTGTTCTGCACCGGCGCGCAATAGGCGGCGACCTCGTCGTTATACAGGGCCCGCAAGCCGTCCACCCGGCCCGGAAAGGTTTTGATGTTGAAGCCGCCTATGCTTTCCAGCAGACGGTGCTGGTAGCTTCCCTGCTCGACGGCCACGGTCTGGCCGCGCAGCATCATGGACGAGGCGAACCGGTTATAAACCTTGGTGAACAGCCGTATTTGCAGCCCGAAAGTCGGCGCCGTCGAGAACTGGTACAATTTGGCCCGTTGCTCGGTACGCACCATGCCGGTCGTCAGGTTGATGACGCCGTTGGAAAGCTCCAGGGTGACCTGTTCCCATTGCAGGGGGCGGAACATCAGGTTGACGTCCGGCTGGTTGAATACGGCTTCCATCAGTTCCACTTCAAAGCCCGTGGCTTTGCCGCCGGGCTCTTCATAGGAGAAGGGCGGAAATTCGCGATCAAAGCCGTAGACCACCCGCAGCGGCTCGGCGGCGCGGGCCGATAAAAGAGGAAGGACGGCAAGGCTGATGAGGGTTAAAAAAAACAGGGCAATAAAAGCGTAACGCCAATTGGAGGCGGCGCCGCGGGCTTGCCCGAGCCCGGTCAAGGGAGTATATTTTATTGTTTTGAGCATACTATTTTCCTGATGGGGCCGGACGCTTCGCGGCAGACCGGGACCAGTGGGGGGGCCATGAAATTTCCCGAAGAGAGTCTTTGGCTTATCGGCAGAATAAGTGAAAAGCTTATGGCCCGCAACATCAGGCTCGGCACGGCGGAATCCTGTAGCGGCGGGCTTGCTTCGGTGCTGTGCACCAGCATTCCAGGCAGTTCGCGCTGGTTTGCCGGCGCCGTTGTCGCGTACGCCAACAGCGTCAAAACCGGGGTGCTCGGCGTGGACAAGGCCCTTATCGACAACCACGGCGCCGTCAGCGGTCCGGTGGTGGAAGCCATGGCCGGAGGCGCGTTGCGCGTTCTCGGCGTGCGGGTCAGCCTGGCCGTCTCCGGCATTGCCGGCCCCGAGGGCGGCACGGCGAACAAGCCCGTGGGCACTGTCTGGATCGCCACGGCCGTGTATCCTGAGGCCTGCCCGGACGGACACGCGGCCAACGAACCGGTGCTTCGTTCCTTCTGCCGCCACTTCCCCGGCTTTCGCGACGACGTGCGCTTCGGCGCGGCCCTGGCCGCTCTGGAAGCCGTGGATCTGGCCCTTGCCTGACTTGTAGCGGACGGAGATCGACAAAAGCCCCGTACGGGGCTTTTGTCGCGGTGCCGATGAGTCCGACGCTCCGGGCGCGGCCGGGGCGTCAGACTCATCGGGCGGTTAAAGGTAATCGCCTCTGTTGAACTTGAAGCGCTCGGTCGTGGCCAGCACGTCAATCTCGTTCAGCATGGCGGCCAGAGCCGGTTGCTCCGTGCCCATGCCCGGGTAGCGTTCCTTGAAGTCGGCGATTTGCGCGCTCATGTCCTCAAGGCTTGAGAAGGCTTCACGCAGGTCGTCGCCCACGCCGGCAATCTGCCCGGCATAGCGCTCAAGGGTGGCGAACATGCCTTCCATCTGCCCGGCCGCTTCCTCAAACAAAGAGGGGAGCGGCGTCGCGCTGTCTTCCAGAAGGCCGTTGCGAGGCATGGGCGCATTCAACAAGGCCGGGGCGGAAAGCCCGGACGGCGCGGATGCCGCCCCGGCGCCGCTTTCTCCAAGCTGACGGGTGAAGAGCTCGCTGAAGTCGCCCCCCGCCTTGTCCGTCTTTGCGCGAAGCAGATCCTGCTCCTGCAGTGCCCGTATCTGTTCGTTACTGATCTTCATGGCATTTCCTTATGGGCTGGCTGTCCTTTGTCAAGCCTGGTGCAAGATATTTGCCAGACCGTTTGCTATAATTTATTTATGATTATTCAATATGTTGCATTGTTGCAGGACGAACGCCGCACGGCATTTCCTGCCTGTGGGGAAAAAGCTTCCGCCTCATCATCTGGCAAACTATGCCGCTTGTCCAGAGATGTTGCGCGGGGATGTTGCGCGGGGCAAAATCCGATGAAATTTTCACATTGATTTTGCCCCGTGTATGGAGCAACGGCCGGAGCGGTCACCAGTTCCGGATCAGCACCTCGCCCGCAGGCATATTCTTGCCGTTGCCACAGGGTATTTCCAGCGCCAATATTGCCTGCCTTGCTCACTTCAGGATAGAGGCGGCGTTTAGCTTCACTCATGTGTCAATGTGGTCGGCCAAGGAAACAAGCTCCAAGCGTAACGCCTCCGCCTCCGCATCCAGCGCGGCCAACTTTTCTTGATCGGCTTCCGTAGCTTCTCCCCGCGCGATTGCCCGTAAGGGACGCACGGAGTCAGCATCTATTTGCGCGAAACGGGCGATGATTTCAGCGCATCGCTGTTCAATTTTTTCTTCTTCCGTCGGCCCCGGCGGTGTGGTCGACCAGCCGGTCGGAAGAGGCCCGACATCTTTTATTGTGGTATGTTCTCCATCCACATACCCTTCTTCGCCTCTGTGATCTTCGGTCTGCACCCATTTCCCGCCGGATTCGCAGGGCCACTTTCCTTTAACGTTCGTTTCCGGGGCATTGCCGCGCAGAGCATTCAAGGGGGGAAATGTTCCAGGTGTCGCGTCAAGGGATTGCGTATACGGGCGATGCGGAGACTCTATGTTGAAATAGTGATTTTGTTCCATTGTTTATTCTCCCAAGTATATTGCGGGGGTGAAATTTCGGTGAAGAGGCCTGTTTTCCGTTGCGGTTCGCACTTGCCTTGAGGCGTCAAACCCAGCCCGGCCCCC
>JAIRTI010000130.1 GCA_031255035.1 Desulfovibrio sp. | reverse complement strand
GCGGGCTCTCTTTTCGGGCACTACGTCATGCCTGAAGGTTTCGTGCCCTTCGCCCTGATGGTGGAAGCGCCCGGCGCCTTCATCTGTCTCGGGGGGCTGCTGGCGCTGATGAACTGCATCACCATCGTCATGTCGCGCCGCAGCGGCAGAGAATTGCCGGTCAACGCTCCCTGCGGGGCGGACTGTTGCGATACCAACAAGTAAAGCGAGGCTGTCATGGAATATTTCTTGATGTTCATCGGGGCAGTCTTTGTCAACAACATCGTGCTGGCCCAGTTCCTCGGACTGTGTCCGTTTATTGGCTGCTCCAAGGAAAAAAGCGTCTCCATCGGCATGGGCGCGGCGGTTGTTTTCGTCTCGGTGCTGGCTACGGCCATCACCTGGCTGGTTCAGAAATACGTGCTGGACGCCCTGGACCTTGGCTATCTGCAAACCATTTTCTTCATCCTGATCATTGCCGCTCTGGTGCAGTTCGTCGAAATGTTCCTGAAAAAGGTCATTCCCCCGCTTTACAAGTCGCTGGGGATATTCCTGCCGCTGATCACGACAAACTGTTGCGTGCTGGGCCTGGCCATTCTGGTTCAGCGCGAATCATTCGACCTGGGAACGGCGGTGTTCTATTCTTTCGCGGCCAGCGTCGGTTTTCTGCTGGCCCTGGTGCTGATGGCCGGCATTCGCGAGCGCTTTGCCGTGTGCCCCGTGCCCCGCGCATTGCAGGGCACCTCTCTCGGACTTATTATGGCAGGGCTCATGTCCCTGTGCTTCATGGCCTTCAAAGGCATGATACAGTAAGGATAATGCCATGCTTGTAACATCCGTTCTCGCTCTTTTCGGTGTGGGGGCCGCTGCGGCAGTCATTCTGGCGCTTGCCTCGCAACTGCTCAAAGTGGAAGAAAATCCAAAAATCGAGGGAGTGACCGAGGTCCTGCCCGGCGCCAACTGCGGCGGCTGCGGCTTTGCCGGCTGCGAGGCTTACGCGGCGGCGGTCGTCACCAACCCGGACATCCCCGCCAACCTGTGTGTCGTCGGCGGCGCCGAGACTTCGGATAAGGTCGGGCAGATTTCCGGCAAGGCCGTCGCCGCCGGAGAGCCGGTGGTTTCCTTCCGCCGGTGCAGCCGCGTTGAAGGCCACGTCAAGGCCAAGTTCGATTACGTGGGCACATCGACCTGCGCCAGCGCGGCCCTGCTTGAGGGCGGCCCCTTCATGTGCGCCTGGGCCTGTCTCGGGCTTGGGGACTGTATGCGGGCCTGTCCTTTTGACGCCATGTACATTGCAAACGGCATGGTGGAGATCATCGCCTCCAAGTGCGTGAGCTGCGGGCAGTGCGCGAAGGTCTGCCCCCGCTCCATTCTGCAACTCATCCCGAGGCGGGCCAGAGTGATGAACCCTTGCGCCACGCGTGAGAAGCTGAAATCGGTCAGCGATGTCTGCGATGTGGGCTGCATCAACTGTTTGAAGTGCCTCAAGGCCTGCCCGGCCGACGCCATCAGCTACGAAAAGCGGCGTATTGAGATCGACCATATCGCCTGCCTTGAGTTCGGACCGGCCTGCGGCCAGGTCTGCGTCAATTCCTGCCCGCGCGGCATTATGCGCAGCCGGGTGCCCGCCGACCCCGCGCCCGACATCTCCGATGCCGAAAGCGTAGCCAAGCTGACCGTGACCGTGGCCGCAAAAAAGGCCGCCGCATCGGAAAATCCCGCTGAAGCGGCCAGGGAACACGAAACGCCGCACACCGTCATCATCCCGGCCATGGACCCGGAGCCCAAACCCAGACTCCGCGAGAGCGATATTCCGCCACCGGCCGAGGCCTTATCCGACGAAGCAGACTCTGTTGAGGAGGGAAAGCCATGAAACAGCGCGACACCTTGAGCCGCCGTCTTTTTCTGCAACGCGCCTTCGCCGTGGGCGGCGCGCTGGCTGTGGGCCTGGCGGGCGGACTCACGCCGTTGAACGCCCTGGCCGGTCCCGCCGGGAAAGCGACCGCGCAGCAGACCCGTCTGCTCATGGGCTGCTTTGTGACCCTGACGGCCGTGACCCGCGAAACGTCCCGCGCCGAAGATGCCTTTGGCGCGGCCTTTGCCGAAATGGAACGCCTTATCGCCGTGTTCGACCGCCATTCCGCCACAAGCGCTCTGGCAGTGCTCAACGCCCAGGGCAGGCTCGCGGGATCGCCGCCTGAACTGGTGAAGGTGCTGGCCGCTTCGCAGCGTCTCGGCGTCGCGTCGGAGCATGCCTTCAACCCGGCCATAACCCCGGCGCTGGATCTGCTTGAGGCCTCGCAAGCGAAGATTGGCGGGCCTTTGCCCGGCTATGCCGACAATGATTACCGCCACGCCCTGTCCCTGGCGTCTCCGGGCGGGGTGCGGCTGGACGGGGGGACGATTGCCTTTGAGCGTAGCGGCATGAAGCTGACCCTGGACGGCATCGCCAAAGGCTTTATCGCCGACAGGGCCTCCGAAGTCCTGGCCGCGTTCGGTCTGGCGGATCACATGGTCAATGCCGGCGGTGACATCCGCTGCTCGGGCCGGGCCGCCCGTGGGGAGAACTGGACCATAGGCATCCGGCATCCGGCCGGCGGAACGCTGGCCTCGACGGCCATGGGCGACGGCGGCATCGCCACGTCCGGCTCATATGAGAGTTTCTACGGCCGGTCAGGCTCGCGCCACCACCTTATCAGCCATCTGACAGGCAAAAGCGCCGACGTTTTGAGCGTGACGGTCAAGGCGGGCACGGCCATGCGGGCCGACGCCCTGGCTACCGCCCTGGCCTTTATGCCGCC
>JAIRTI010000068.1 GCA_031255035.1 Desulfovibrio sp. | reverse complement strand
TAGGCCCCATCATAGTTGTCCTCGAAATCCAGACGGGCCTTTTCTCTGGATTCGGCCAAGGCGCGGGCGCGTTCATCACTGCTCAAAACTTTTATGACGCCCCATGCTTCCGCAATGGCTGGATTCGTTTGTGCAAGCATTTCAAATTCCTCCTCTTCTTGGGCGCGGAAAAATCGCATCCAATTACAGAGTTGTGTTCCATCGTATTTGGTGGCAGTCCGGGGCAGTCCAGCAATTCTCATTATGAGCTTTTTGCGGCCCCCCATTCGCCAACTGTAAAAGGCAATGCCTCCGGCGGCCGGGGCGCTGCCCCGGACCCCCTCAGTTGGGGTTCTGACTACGCACAGCAACAGGGCAGCACTTCAGTCACCCAATCGCCGGGTCCAGGGCCGGCAAGGTCCTGGCGGGTGTGGGCGGAGCCCACATGCGATCAAATTGGCTTCATCAAAATAAGAATTGCTGGGGGCAGTCGACGCGTTTTTTTACCGCAACAAGGGCTTTTTCCGTGGAACGGCGGCGTTCTCCTTGCTCATGTCTTCCACGATAAAATCTTTGGGGGGCTTGTAGGTGAAGAGCGAGTCCTTCAGAGGGATGTCGATCTCCTGTTTGCTGAAGGCGATTTCGTTTTCATTGCCGTAGAAATCATACACGCGCATCTTTTTGATCAGATAGTTCGTCGCGTCGACCCAGAGCCGGGCTTCCACCAGCGATTGATCCGGCTGCTTGGGGAAAAGGCGCAAGGCGATCATATCCCCTTCCCTTTCTTCAGCTTCCAGTTCAAAATCGTTATCAAAGCGGGCCTGCCCGGTGATCACCCTGATGAGGCTGCTGGAATCCTCAGCCATGTCGAGGCTGTATTTATAGACCAGTTCCTCATCGGGAAAGGCGTTCCAGATGGCGTCTTTGCCGACCAGCAGCAACTCTTCCGAAGGCGCTTTGCTTTCCCAGCGCACCAGCAGCGGTTTTTTAAAGCTGAGTGTGCCGCTTCTCTTTTCCCGCGAGCCGCTTTCCTTGTGGAACAAGACCTGCGTGAACGACGCGCGCATGGAGCGCACTTGCGCGTATGTTTTCCGCATCTTGTCGGCGGTTGAGGCCGTGGCGGTCACGGCGGAAAAAACGAGAACCAATACCGAGGCAAAAATCGCGAGGCGGAATCCGGTAGGCACGGGCAACTCCTTGAATCGTCTGTTGGCGGCGCCAGCGCAAGCGCGGTCAGTTTTTATTATCGGATGACAAGGCGCGGCTTGCTGCCGTCCGCCGGACCGATGACCCCGTCCATTTCCATCTGCTCGACATAGCGGGCGGCCTTGTTGAAGCCTATTCTGAACTTGCGCTGGATGAGCGAGATAGAGGCCTTGCCCTGCTGGCGGACGAAGTCCACGGCCTCGTTATACATGGGGTCGTCGCCCACGTCGCCGCCGTTGCCGCCGCCGCCGCCGGCGCTGCCGCCATCCTGGTTCCACTCGGCGAAATCGATGCTGTAGTCCGGCTTTTGCTGCGTCTTCCAGTAAGAAACCACGGCGTTGACTTCCTGATCGCTGACAAAGGCGCCGTGCATGCGCACGAATTTACCCCCGGCCGGTTTGAAGAGCATGTCGCCTTTGCCGAGCAGGTGTTCGGCGCCCACGGAGTCAAGAATAGTGCGCGAATCGTGCTTTGACGTCACCTGAAAGGAAATACGGCAGGGGAAATTGGCTTTGATGAGACCAGTCACCACATCCACGCTGGGGCGTTGCGTGGCCAGGATGAGATGGATGCCGGCGGCGCGGGCCAGTTGGGCCAGGCGGACGATGCTGGTCTCCACCTCTTTGGCGGCCACCAGCATAAGATCGGCCAGTTCGTCAATGATCAGAACCAGGTAAGGCATGAAGACCAGATCTTCCATGCCCTCGGGCGGACTGTCGCCGAACCCGGCGATTTTGGCGTTATAATCGGCGATATTGCGCACGCCCGCTTTGGCGATGGCGTTGTAGCGCTCCTCCATTTCGGACACGGCCCATTCAAGGGCGTTCTTGGCCAGTTGCATTTCCGTGACAACCGGGTGCACCAGGTGCGGCAGATCCGCGTAAATGGCCATCTCAACCCGTTTCGGGTCGACGAGCAGCAATTTGACCTCTTCGGGCCGGGCTTTATAGATCAGTGACAAAATGATGGAGTTGATGCCCACGCTTTTGCCCGCGCCCGTGGCCCCGGCTACCAGCAGGTGCGGCATGGTGGCCAGATCGGCCACGGCCGGATGTCCGGCGATGTCTTTGCCGAGGGCCAGAGTGAGAAGCGATGTTGCCTGGCCGAAGACCTGGGACCCCAGAAGTTCCTTCAGGCTGACAGTTTCACGCACCTCATTGGGTATTTCGACGCCCACGGTATCCGTGCCCGGCACCGGCGCCTGGATGCGCACGGCCACGGCTTTCAGCGCCAGGGCCAGATCGTCGCTCAGGTTGGCGATGCGGGAAACGCGCACGCCCGGCGCCGGCCGGACCTCGAACATGGTGACCACCGGTCCGGGGGTGATGCCGACCAGTTCTCCCTGAATGCCGAAGTCGCGCAAACAGGTCATGAGGCTTCCGCCCTTTTCCTCCAGCACGGCGCGGGGCATGCCGTTGCCGAAAGCCTGCGGGGCGCGCAGCAAGTCCAGGGAAGGAAGCGCGGCGCGCCTCAGAATCGTCCGCGCCGGCCCTGTCCGTTCGGGTTCCGCCGCCTGGACGGCTGGGGCTTCGAAAATGGGGATGTCGTCATATTCTTTCTCAACAGTGTCGTTTTCAGGCGCAAAAACCGCCGCCGGAGCGAATGCCGCCGGTGAAAAGGGCTGCGCGGAGCGTGCGTGTTCCGCCGGAGCGTCTTCGGACGGCAAGGCCATGGCCGCAGGGCCCGAGTGAAGCTCCGGGTCCGGTTCGGACTCGGCGGCTTCGCGCAAAATATTCACGGCGGCCGCTGTCTGGGCGGACAGCAGCGGACCGGCATCCGAAGCGTCGGTTCGCATGGATGGATCGAGTTTGTTTTCTTCCGTGAAAACAATTGGTTTACTATGCTCTAAAGTATCACTTGAAGTCCGCGTTCCGCTGTCCGGATCGTCCTTGGTGACGCCCCAGAGAAGTCCCAGCAAATCCTCATCCTCGAATGGGTCGGGCTCGGGCTGATGCTCCAGAAAGGGGATCAGCGGCCTGTCCCGCTCTTCCTGAAACGTCGGCGCGACCCGGTCTACCCCGACCCTGCCCTCTTCAAAGTCGCTCACCCACGGCGGCAGATCGTTTTCCTCGTCGCCGGAAAATGCCGGGGACGCGCCGGAATTCGGCTCGGCGGAATACGCCGCGCCGCGTTCAAGGGGCCGGGCATGGGCCGCTTCCTCGTGGCTGGGCATCAGTCTGGGCACTTGGGGATGAACCAGCGTATCGTTCATGAGTTCGGCGGCTTTTTCCTCGGCGGCGACGACAGCGCGCAGGGCTTCTTCACTTTCCCGCAGCCAGGCTTCACGCGCGGCGTCGGCGGAGTGCCGATCCTCAGGATGAAGAAATTCGGCGGGCTCTGGCGCGGGAGCGTTCGGCGGCTCCCGCCCCGAGTCATCAGCGGCTGCCGCCGGCGCCTGCGCCTGAGGAAATTGATGAAAGCCGTCAAGCTGATGCGGGGTTGACTCATGAACGGGCTGAGGCAAGGGTGTGGCACCGACATCAATGGTCCGCCCCTGGACAGCGTCGCGCCCGGGCCTTTTTTGGAAGGCGGAAAGCAGCAGGCGCCGCACGGTGCCGGTGCCGACGGCCGCCAGCAGGCGCACGGATAGGCCGGAAAGCATCTGCAAGGCCAGAATCAGGCTGAAAAGCCAGACCAGAAAGGCCCCTACCGGGCTCATCCAGCCGACAATGCCGACAT
>JAIRTI010000052.1 GCA_031255035.1 Desulfovibrio sp. | reverse complement strand
GTCCAGGAAGGCGTAACCCACGTCAGCGGCATCCTCGGATCCGCGTTTATGGATTTGCTTGACCTGTTCCCGGCTGCGGGCATCGATTTCATCTCTGTCCGCCATGAACAGACCGCGGGGCATATGGAAGACGCCTTCGGCCGTCTTACCGGCAGGTGCGGCGTGGTCACCGGACAGAACGGCCCCGGCATCACCAACTACGCGACCGCCGTCGCCACCGCCAACATGGCGCACACGCCCATGGTCGTCCTCTCTCCCAGCGCCGGCACCATCTCCATCGGCTGGGACGGCTTTCAGGAATGCGACACATGGAACATGTTCAAGCCCATCACCAAGGCCTCCCTTCGCGTGCCCCATCCCAAACGCGCCGCCGACATTCTGCGCACAGCTTTTCGCATCGCCTACGCCGAGCGCGGCCCGGTGCTTGTGGACATCCCGCGCGACTTTTTCTACGGCGAGCTGGATGAAGAAATCCTGAAGCCCTCGCAGTACCGTGTGGCCCCCGGCGGCATCGGCAACCCCGAACAGTTCGCGGCGGCCGTTGAAGTGCTGAAAAACGCGAAAACCCCGGTCATCGTTTCCGGCAGAGGCGTTGTGGACACCGACTGCATCGCCACCATCAGGGATCTGGCCGAATACCTCGGCGCGCCTGTCGCCACCACGTACCTGCATAACGACGCCTTCCCCTGCGACCACCCGCTCTGGACCGGACCCATCGGCTACATGGGCTCCAAGGCGGCCATGCGCATCCTGCAAAAGGCCGACGTCATCCTGGCCGTGGGCACGCGCCTTTCCTACTTCGGCACTCTGCCCCAGTATGACATCAACTATTTCCCCAAGACGGCCAAAATTGTCCAGATCGACATCAACCCGCGCCACATCGCCAAAACGCACCCGGTTGCCGTGGGCCTGTGCGCCGACGCCAAGGACGCCTCGCAGGAGCTTTTCGCCCGTCTGCGTGAAAAGATGCGGGCCAAAGCCGACCTGAGCCCCGTCCACAACATGGTCAAGGCCGAGCTTGAGGACTGGTGCAAGGAAATCGCGGCCATCGCCGACGAACCCACGGAAGCCGGACGCATGCATCCGCGCAAGGCGCTTGAAGTTGTCGGCAGGTTCGTCACCGACAGCAACGCCATCGCCACCACGGACATCGGCAACACCTCGTCCACGGCCAACAGCTATCTGCGCTTTAAAAATCCCAAGCGCCACATCGCCACACTGACCTTCGGCAACACCGGCTTCGCCTACCAGGCGGCACTCGGCGCGCAACTGGCCTGCCCGGAAGATGTGGTGGTCTCCATTGCCGGCGACGGCGCCTGGGGCATGAGTCTCTTTGAAGTGCCCACGGCCTGCCAGTTCAACCTGCCGGTGATTGCCACCGTGTACAACAACGGCGCGTGGTGCGCGGAAAAGAAGAACCAGATCGACTTCTATAATGACCGCTTCGTGGGCGCGGACATCTGGTCCAAGTCCTACGCGAAAATCGGCGAAGCCATGGGCGCGGACGGCTATACCGTCAACACCCAGAGCGACCTTGCCGACGCGCTTGAAACCGCGAAGAAAAACCGCAGGCCCGCCGTCATCGAAATCATGACCGACGGCTGGAAACTCGCGCCGCCGTTCCGCCGCGACGCCCTTGCGCTGCCCACGCGTTTCTTGCCCAAGTACGAACACCTGGATGTCAAGAACTTCAAATAACCGCGCGAGGCGCACCGGAACACAGCGGTTCCGGTGCGCCTCGCGGTTTAGGCCAGGCTCCCGTGGCGAGCCGGCCGTACAGGTGAAACAGGTATTGGTGTGAAGAGGCGGTCGCGCGTGGCGGTGAACACGCGCCGGCAAACAGCTAAGGAGCGCGCATGGGTAACAACGAGTCTCACGTAAAAATCAGGGTCAACAACCTGACGAAACGCTTTGGAGACCTCACGGTTCTCGACAAAATCTGTTTTGAAATCAAAACGGGCGAGCTGGTTGCCATAGTCGGCCCCACGGGCTGCGGCAAAACGACATTCCTCAACACCCTGTCAAAGCTGATGCCCGCCACCGACGGCGACATCCTGATCGACGGGGAAGAGGCCAGCCCAAGGAAGCACAATATTTCCTATGTTTTTCAGGAACCAACATGCCTGCCCTGGCGCACAGTGCGTGAAAATGTCGCGTACGGCATGGAAGTCAAAGGAATTCCCAAAAAAGAGCGCATGGAACGGACGGACCGGATCATGGAACTGGTCGGCCTTTCCAGTTGCGCCAACCTCTACCCCAACCAGGTCTCGGCCAGCATGATGCAGCGTATCGCCGTTTCCAGGGCCTTTGCCGTGGAACCCGATCTGCTGCTTATGGACGAACCCTACGGCCAGTTGGACGTCAAGCTCCGCTACTATCTTGAGGACGAGCTTATAAGCCTGTGGCAAAAATTGAAAAGCACGGTTCTTTTTGTGACGCACAATATTGAGGAAGCGGTTTACGTTGCCGAGCGCATTCTCGTACTCAGCAACAAGCCCACTTGCGTCAAGGCGGAAATCACGGTGGACCTGGAACGACCAAGAAGTTTTCTTGATCCGCAATTCATGGAAATACGCCATCAGGTCACCGAACTCATCCGCTGGTGGTAACGGCGCGCAGACCAGAACCCGCGCGCCGTCCGGCGTTGCGGGCGTAGAGGAGATGTTCCATGGCATACGAAGAAATAGTCGTAAAAAAACCGCTGCCGCTGATAGCGCTGCCCTGTCTCAGCGTGGCCGCGTTTCTCCTGTTCTGGGAATGGATTGTGGTGTCCGGCACGGTGCCCTCTGTCCTGCTCGCTCCACCCAGCCAGGTATTTACCGTTTTTATGGACAAGCTCGGCAATCCCAATCCTGATGGCGCCATCCTCGCCGTGCATGCCTGGACCAGCCTCCAGGAGGCGTTCATCGGTTACTCCCTGTCGCTGCTTGTCGGCATACCTCTCGGACTGGCCATGGGCTGGTTTCGGATTGTCGAAGGGTTGATCAGGCCCATTTTTGAACTTATCAGGCCCATTCCGCCCATCGCCTGGATTCCGCTCACTGTCTTCTGGTTCGGCATCGGGCTCACAGGCAAAGTGTTCATCATCTGGATCGCCGGCATCGTCCCCTGTGTCATCAACTCTTATGTCGGCGTGCGCATGACCCAGCCCACGCTCATCCAGATGGCCCGCACCTACGGGGCGACGGACTGGCAGATATTCCACCAGCTCTGTATACCTTCGGCCCTGCCCATGGTGTTCGGCGCTTTGCAGATTGCCCTGGCTTACTGTTGGACCAACCTTGTGGGCGCGGAACTGCTGGCCTCCGATACCGGCCTCGGATACCTCATCACCATGGGCGGCAGGCTCGGCAGGCCAGACATCGTTGTGCTCGGCATGGTGTGCGTTGGTATTTCGGGCGCCATTCTCGGCTTTATCATCGACTGTGTGGAAAGAAGGCTTCTGGCCGGGATCAGGAGGTAAGTATGGGCGGTAGTTCCATAGCCAATGAAACCGTAGGCGTCTCCAGCGGCCGCGAAGGCATCACCTTTTATCAAATCATAACAAACACCTATCTTCTCTATACGGTGTCTCTGATCAGCTTCTTTCTTGTCTGGGACAGGGTGGCGGCATGGCAGGTGTTCGGCGACTCCCTGGCGAGGCCCCATATCGTAGCGCTCAAGCTCTATGATCTGACCCAGATCAAATTCGCGGGCACGAATCTCGGCGGTCATATCTGGGCCAGCACCCAGCGGGTGCTTATCGGCTTTTCCCTGGCAAGCTTCTTCGCCGTTCCCCTGGGGCTTTTCATGGCCCTGAACCGCTACGCCAACGCCATTGTCAAACCCATCTTCGATCTCTTCAAGCCCATGCCGCCCATCGCCTGGGTGTCCATATCCATTTTGTGGTTCGGCGTCGGCGAATTTTCCAAGATATTCATCATCTCCATCGGCACCTTTGTGCCGTGTCTGCTCAACTCTTACAACGGCATACGGCTGATTGAGCCGGAATTGTATGATGTCATCAAGGTTTTGGGCGGCAGCCGCAAGGACGAAGTCGTCCAGGTGAGCTTTCCCGCCTCGTTCCCCGCCATATTCGCGGGCCTGCAAATTTCTCTGAGCGTGGCCTGGACCTGCCTGCTGGCGGCGGAACTGATGAACGCCCGTGACGGCATGGGCTTTCTCATCAAGCGGGGCATGGATACCCACCAGCCGTCCCTGGTGCTTGGCGGCATGATCCTCATCGCCCTTATGGCATGGCTGTCGTCGCTTCTGATCAGTCTGATGGAACGAAAGCTCTGCCCCTGGAAGCGCAGCATCGACAACCTGTAAGAGAATAGGGAGCGGGACATGAATACGCCAAGCAGCGAACCGCAATTGAAAATATACTGCGAGGACATCAACAAAACCTTCATCCAGAAGGGACACATGGAGGTGCCGGTAATCCGCAACATCAGCCTTGAAGTGGAGGAAAACGAATTTCTGGTCGTGCTCGGACCCGGCCAATGCGGCAAGTCGACGCTGTTGCGCATCATTGCCGGCCTGGAAACCCCGGACACCGGCTATGTGGCCCTGGACGGTTTTCCCGTCACCGGGCCCGGGCCCGACAGGGGACTGGTGTTTCAGGGGTACATGCTGTTCGCCTGGAACACGGTCATGGGCAATGTGGAAATGGGTCTCAAGCTCAGGGGCGTTCCCAAACAGGAACGCCGGGCCGTCGCCCATCATTATATCAGACTCGTGGGGCTTGAGGGGTTTGAAAACCATTATCCGCACCAGCTTTCAGGCGGCATGAAACAGCGTGTCGGCATTGCCCGCGCCTATGCCAACAGCCCCAAGGTCATGCTCCTGGACGAGCCTTTCGGCCAGCTTGACGCCCAGACCAGGATGTTCATGCAACACGAGACGTCGCGGATTTGGGAACATGAAAAACGAACGGTCATTTTCGTGACCAACAACATTGATGAGGCCCTGTTCCTTGCGGACAGGATCGTACTCATGGAAGGCAAGCTTCCGGGAAGAATCAAAAAGGAATACATCGTCAACCTTCCCCGGCCGCGCGACCATGAAAATCCGGATCTGCTGGAATTGCGGGCTCTCATCACATCGGAAACGGAACTGGTGCTGTAACCGCCTGAAGCCCGGAACGCTTATTGCGGAGGAATACGCATGGATAGCGCTCTCATTGCCTCAACCCTGTTGTTGTTCTTGATTTCAGGGCTTTTTGCCTGGTTTTTTCGCGCGCGCCTGATTCCCGGACTTGTCATGCCTTTTGACGGACTGAACGAAGCGGCGCGGCAGGCCCTGCTGCGGCGCAAGTTCCGTTTTCGTACCGCTGCCCTGGGGTTGTTCGTACTGGCCGCGCTTACGCTGTTTACGGCCTTTCCCAGAGGCGTGACCCTTCTTTTCGTGCTGGGCGGGTTTTACTGCCAGTACCGGGTATTCCGTCTGAGGCGCCGTTATCCGATGAGCGTGGGCGCTGGAACCCCGCCGCCAGCGTGACCGTAATCGTCACTTTGTCCGGCATGGTGCCGGCTGCAAACAATTGGAGGTTCTTGATGAATTTGAGCAAAAAACTGTTGTCCGCGCTCAGCACGGCACTCGTACTGGTCTTGTTCGCGGGCAGCGCCATGGCCGCGGATCTGTACAAAATGAAAACCGCCTGGATGGACGAGCATGAAACCTTCCTTATTTGGTACGCCAAGGAGAAAGGTTGGGACAAGGAAGAAGGACTCGACATCGATCTCGGCTACTTTGATTCCGGCATGGCCATTCTCACCGCGCTGCCGGCGGGTGAATGGGTCATCGCGGGCATTGGGGCCGTGCCGGCCATGATGGGCAACCTGCGTTACGACACCTACACCATCCTTATCGGCAATGACGAATCCTACACCAACGCGGTCATGGTGCGCGCCGACAGCCAGATTCTGAAAACCAAGGGCTATAACAAGGACTTCCCCGAGGTTTACGGCAACCCCAAAGACGTCAAAGGTAAAGAATTTCTGTGCACCACGGTTTCTTCCGCCCACTTCGCCCTCAGTCACTGGCTGAACGTACTCGGCCTCAAGGACTCCGACGTGGTCATCAAAAACATGGATCAGGCCCAGGCCCTTGCCGCGTTCTCCACCGGCATCGGTGACGGCGTCGGCCTCTGGGCGCCGCATATGTATGCGGGCCAGGACAAGGGCTGGAAGATTGTCGGCACGCCCAACTCATGCGGGCAGGGCCTGCCCATTGATATTGTCGCCGATAAAAAATTCGCCGACGCCAACCCCGAACTCGTGGCCAAATTTCTGCGCATCTACCTGCGTTCCGTGGACATGCTGCAGAAAGAAGCGCCGGAAAACCTGGTTCCCGAATACCGCCGCTTCTTCCTGGAATGGGCTGGCAAAGAGTATACCCCTGAAATGGCTCTTATTGATTTGCAAACACACCCCGTGTTCAACTATAGCGAACAGGTCGCCCTGATGGACGCCTCCGGTGGGCCGAGCACGGCGCAGAAGTGGCATACGGAAATAGCCCGCTTCTTCACCGAAACCGGCCGTATAACCAAGGATGACCTGAAAAAGGTGGAAAGCGCCACGTATGTGACCGACACGTTCCTCAAGAAAGTACAGTTACCGATCCCGGGCTACAAGTAACACGCCGGGGTTATTCGTAAATCAGAAAAGGGGCGCTCCGGTGCAGTCGGCGCGCCCCTTGAAATTGGTGCGCAATGGAGGCGCCGCTGCCCGCATCCACACCCGCCAGCAATTCTCATTTTGTCGAAGCCAATTTGATCGCATGTGGGCTCTGCCCACACCCGCCAGGGCCTTGCCGGCCCCAGTTCCGTCCCTGGACCCGGCGATTGGGTGGCGGGAGTGTTGCCATGTTGATGCGCGTAGCCGGAACCCAAACTGAGGGGGTCCGGGGGAAATCATTTCCCCCGGCGGGGTCCGGGGCAGCGCCCCGGCCGCCGGAGGCATTGCCTTTCACAGTTGGCGAATGGGGGGCCGCAAAAAGGCCCATAATATGAGACACTCCGGTAATGATGAATCTCTTTAATAAAAAAGATTTCGCCGAAAATCAGAAATTGCATCATCAAGCCATGCCCAAACTTGAGCTTGATCTCAATACCCGCGTCTTTGTCAATCTGAACCCGCTCAATACGGAAAACGTCCCCTTGCAGGGGGAGTTTCTGGGCACCTCCCACTATGAGTTTCTGATCATCCGCCTGCCCTCAATTCCGGGGCTGCTCAACAAACTCATGCCGCACATGCGCGTTGACATCAGCTACCTTGCAGGCGGCGCGCGCAACAACTTCACCGCCGAGGTCATTACCCACACCGCCCGGCCGGCGCTGTTGCTTTTCACCAGCTATCCTGACCGTATGAGCGTGCTTGAAACGCGCAAGTTTTCCCGCGTCACCTGCGCCTTGCCGGTCAACCTGATCACTCCCCACGGAGACGCGCTTGGCGTTGTGCGGGATTTGAGCAGGGGGGGATGCCGGATCGTGCTTGAAATGACCGGCCAGTCTTCGGTGCGCAAGCTGACCTCGGGCGACCGGATCGTGCTTCAAATGGCGCTTTCCGAGGAGGGATCGCCGGCTCGCGGCATAGGTCTCGTGCGCAACGTCGAAACAGCCGGCTCACGCCTGACCATCGGGATATCTTTTGATGAAAGCTCCGACGCTTTTGCCGAAGCCCTGACCAGGTATCTTGAACTCGTCAGCGTCATTGTCTGAAGCCGGCCTGCGCTGCACGGAAATCTTCAAACTCAAAGGCGCGGACGTGGACGCCAACGCGGGCGTTCTGCATGTGATCGCCAAGGGAGGACACAGGAAGCCTGTCCGGGTTCCCGAAGACAT
>JAIRTI010000168.1 GCA_031255035.1 Desulfovibrio sp. | reverse complement strand
CAGTTCGGGCATGCCCGGAACCGGCGTGTACCGCGTAAACCCGGCGTCGATCGCGGCCTTGGCCGCCGCGCAGATGAACTCCGGCGTCGGAAAATCCGGCTCGCCCACGGAAAGGCTTAATATATTTTTGCCCTGGCTTTTCAGTTCCTGCGCTTTGGCGCTTACGGCCAGAGTCGCCGGAGCCTTGAGTTGTGACACGCGGTCGGCAAGTTTCATCGGGGGTGCTCCTTTATGGGTCCGTGGCATTATGGGCCGCCGTTCCGGCAACGGAATGCCCGCATCTGTATACCAGTTTCCCTGTGGCCTGTAAATCGCCGTCGCGCCCGCCATGAACCTTTTTGCGGACTTGCCAAAAGGCGAAAATGTCGTTACCTACTTTCGTTTCCATAATGAAGCACACCCGCAGGTATCGGCCCGGGGTGCCCTGCGGCCGTTCGCGGGGTTGAAGGGTCAGGCCGGGGTGGAAGCAGAACCCGGGAGAAGTCTCATGGCCTATGTCAGCATGAAGCAGATGCTGGAAACCGGCGTGCATTTCGGTCACCAGACCCGCCGCTGGAATCCCAAAATGAAGCCCTATATTTTCGGGGCGCGTAACGGCATTCACATTATCGATCTCCAGCAAACGGTAAAACTCTACCGTGCGGCCCACGACAAAGTGGCCGACACCGTCGCCAGGGGCGGCCGGGTCGTGTTCATCGGCACCAAGCGCCAGGCCCAGGAGGCCATTGCCGCCGAAGCGTCGCGCGCCGGCCAGTTTTATGTGGCCAACCGCTGGATGGGCGGCACGCTCACCAACTTCGCCACCATCCAGAAAAGCATTGACCGCATGAAGAAGCTGGCGGCCATGTTCGCCGACGGCTCGGTGAACCGCTACCAGAAAAAAGAAATCCTCACGCTTCAGCGCGAATACGACAAGCTTATGATGGTTCTCGGCGGCATCAAGGATATGGAAGGCCTGCCCCGCATCGCTTTCATCATTGATCCGCATCACGAGGAGATCGCGGTCAAGGAATGCCGCACCCTGGGCATTCCCATTGTCGCCGTGACCGACACCAACTGCGACCCGGACGTCATCGATTACATCATTCCGGGGAACGACGACGCCATCCGCGCCATCAAGCTCTTTGTGACCCACATGGCCGACGCCTGCCTTGAAGGCGAGGCCATGCGCAAGGACGGCGCCCGGCAGAACCCCGAAGCCGCTCTCGAAAAAGCCGCCGCGGCCGAAGGGGCCGCTCCGGCGAATGCGCCCGAAGCTCCTCAGGCTGAAGAACCCGCGCCGGAACAAGACGCTCCGGCCACCGTGTAATTGATTTTCCTTTATAAAGGAGTAGATATATGGCTGACGTAACCGCCGGCATGGTTAAGGAACTGCGCGAACGCACCAGCGTTGGCATGATGGATTGCAAAAAAGCCCTCGTGGAATGCGGTGGCGACATGGAAGCCGCCATTGACCGGCTCCGGCAGAAGGGCCTGTCCAAGGCGGCCAAAAAAGCCGGCCGGACCACGTCCGAGGGTCTGATCGGCTTGAAGCTCGCCGGCGACAACAGCGGCGCCGCCATGGTCGAGGTATTGTGCGAAACCGACTTCGTGGCCAGGGGCGATACCTTCAAAGCCTTTGCCGCCGATGTGGCCGCGAAGGTCTTTGCCGGCGACCCGGCCGACGCCGGCGCCCTCGACGCTCTGGCCGGAGGGGAACTGAACAATCAGATAGCCGTTCTCGGCGAAAATATGTCCTTCGGGCGTTTTGTACGTTTCGCCGCGCAGCAGCCGGGCCTTATCGGCAGCTACGTTCACTCCAACGGCAAGATCGGCGTTCTGGTCGAGCTTGGCGTCACCGCTGCCGCGAGCCCGGCCAGGCCCGAACTGCTCGAACTGGCCCGCAACCTGGCTATGCAGGTGGCGGCCACTGGTTCCGTGGCTCTCGACCCGGACTGTCTCGACCCGGCCCTGATTGAGCGCGAGCGCGAGGTCTACCGGCAGAAAACCCTTGATGAAGGCAAGCCCGCCAATATCGTGGAAAAGATTGTCGAAGGCCGTATCCAGAAATATTACCAGGAAGTCTGTCTGATGGAACAGGCCTACATCCGGGACGACAAGGTCAGCATCAGGAATCTGGTCGAAGACCAGAGCAAGCGCCTGGGCGACAAAATCGTCGTCCGGCGGTTCGCCCGTTTACAACTTGGCGAAAATAGCTGATACAGGAAAGTATGGGACAGGGGCCTCAAAATGAGGCCCCTGAGTTTGTTGCCAAGGAAACGACGCCAAAACGAAAAATCAGCGCTTCCCTATACATCGGCACGGGTATGGATTCAACACCGCCGCCTTCCTCTTTTTTCGCCCGGCCGGTCGAAACCGGCCCGGAAAAGAAGCTCCGTCCCGGCATCACCGGAGTGGTGCTCACGCATAACGGTGAGCGGCTCCTTGAGAAATGCCTTGCCTCCCTGGCGTTTTGCGACAGCATCCTGGCCGTGGACTCGGGCAGCGGCGACGCCACGCTTTCCTTGTGCGAGCGCTTCGCGGCCACGACCATTTATCGGCCATGGGACGGTTTTGACGTGCAGTTCCGCTTCGCTCAGGAGCGGGTCGAAACGCGCTGGTTTTTTATTCTGGATCAGGACGAGATCTGCCCGCCGGCTCTGGGTGAGCGCATCAAGGCGGCCATCCGCGAGGCCGACCGCCTGGCCGATACCCCCCAGGATACGGCAATCGCCTATTCGGTCGGACGCAAGTCCTGGTATTTCGACCGCTTCATGCGCCACGGCGGATGGTATCCGGACCATATCCTGCGCGTGTTCCGCACCGGCTTCGTGGAATTTTACCAGGACGCCCACATCCACTACCGGCCCCTCGGACGCCGCGAACATGTGGGCGGCCCGCCGGATGCGGAAATCATCCATTACCCTTACACCGGCTTCGCCCATCAGCTTGACAAATTGAACCACTACGCCGACCAGGGGGCCGAGGCCCTGCGCGCGGAAGGCCGAAAAGGCGGAATCCTGCGCGGTCTCGGCCACGGTCTTGCCCGTTTCGCGCGCATTTACGTCATCAAGAGGGGTTTTCTGGACGGCCGGGCCGGCTTTCTTGCCGCGGCCCATGGCTCTTTTTACGCCTTTCTGAAATACGTCCGCGTGCTTGAGGCCGATTGGGGCAAGCCCTTTGCTTGGGAGAAGCTCCGGAAATAAGCCGTGCTGTCCGTCGCCGGCAATTCTCATTATGAGCCTTTTTGCGGACTTGCCGGCTACATTCTCCTGGCCCATTCGCCGGGTCCAGGCACGAAGCCGGGGCCGGCGGTCTGGCGCTGTGGGCGGCGCCCACATGCAAACTGGCCGGCTTCATCAAAATGAGAATTGCTTGTCCGTCGCGGAGCGGAATGCATCAGGACATGCATGAGCTGCGCGCGGTATGGGTCTGACGCCGCCGGGGAGCAAAAAGATATTTGGTCAACGTTTCCTTAAATCCAACCTGATTACGTTAAGCATGCGGGAGGTGCGCCGATGGCTGATTTGCGTTACAAACGGGTGCTGCTCAAGTTAAGCGGCGAGGCCCTGGCCGGCGAAAACAAATTCGGCATCGACCCGGACACCGTCGTGCGGATCAGCGCGGAAATCGGCGAAGTGCTGGACCTCGGCGTGGAGGTGGCGCTGGTCATCGGCGGCGGGAATCTCTTTCGGGGCATCTCCTCCTCGGCCAAGGGCATGGATCGCGCCTCGGCCGACTACATGGGCATGCTGGCGACGGTGATGAACGCGGTGGCC
>JAIRTI010000018.1 GCA_031255035.1 Desulfovibrio sp. | reverse complement strand
TGGACATTGGCCTGGGACGAAATTGAGGGCTACTTGAAAAGCGCGGCGGTCGCGCCGCTTTCGGAGGTGTTTGGATGGGCAAGGGAAACGGAAGCGAAATAATCATCTCGCATCACACCTAAGGAGAACCGACTATGAAAATCGTTACTTACATCATCGATAACGCCGGGGAAGGAACAATCATCAATGGCTATACGTTGTTTAAAATGCATAAGCGGGTTGAACATGCGCGGCTGAGGCATCCGTGGCGATCTGCTACAAATTGGTTCCGGTTGCGCGTGTTGCTGTCTGAGGTGCGAGAGCTGATATGGGCCGTGGTGTGGGAGCGGGATATGGCGCGGATACGGGATGAGGCGCTTGATTGCGTGGCCGTGCTGGTTAGGTGGATCGAGGGGGACTGAATGTCTAAAAAAATTATTGCCATACCGGCAGGCGACACGCTTCTATCTACTATTTCCGACATAGGCGACACGCTAAGGGCGGAATCGGAAAAGATAGAAAAAAAGAATTTTGGATATGAGGCAAGGGCGGCAGGGCCTTTGATAGATAAGGGCAGCGGCTGCACAACATTTATTTACTCGATCTCGCTGAAGCCCAAAATTCTTTGTTCAATGGCGGAAATCAAAGAGGCCTTCAGGGTGTGCGAAAAAACTGTCCAGGCTTGGATTGATGAAGGCGCCCCGATCGCGCTTGAGGGGAAGCCGGGCGCGTGGCGGTATTCGGTGGAAATGGTCACTTTACAATCATGGAGAAGTGCGCGGCGAAAGGCCAAAAAATAACTTTGGTGAGGGTTGGCAAAATGTTGTCAACCCTTTTTTATCGTCCTCTGCCGTCCTCTGCCGTCCTCTGCCGTCTTTTTGAGTCGTCGTCATATATCTCCATGTTACGCTTTTCCCAAAACGCGGGAGAAGTGTTGCATGGCAGCTCTACCAAAATCAAAAATCAAAGGCGTTATTGCCGCTGTTGTGCTGGCTACCGGCATCAGCGCCGGGGCCGCCGCTCTGCTTGTGCCCGAAGTCGTCCGGCACGAGGGCGAGGTGCTTCACGGTTATCTCGATCCCATAGGCATTCCGACAAAATGTTACGGCGATACACGCAACGTGATTGTGGGCAAGGCCTACAGTCAAAACGAGTGCCTTGATTCCCTTTCCGAACAGCTTGGCCGCCATATCAACGGCGTTTTGCGTTGCGCTCCGGGAGTTGAACACTCTGAGCAAATGACAGCCGCTTTCAGCCTCCTTGCCTACAACATAGGCGAGGGGGCTTTTTGCCGCTCCAGCGTGGCCAGGCGCTTCAAGGCCGGTGATTATGCCGGGGCCTGCTCCGCAATCGAAATGTGGGACAAAGCGGGGGGGAAGGTGCTGGCCGGGCTGGTCAAACGCCGGGCCGAAGAACGGGCGCTGTGCGAGCGCGGCCTTGCCGCAATGGAGGCGGCGCGATGAGTTGGATCACGACGGTTATCAAGCTTACCCCGGTTATCGGCTCTCTGGCGGGTACGGTCATTGATAAGCTCTGGCCTGACAGATCGGACGCCCGGCAAAAGGCGCACGAAATCGAGTTGGAGGAGCTGCGGCGTTTTCATCTGCCGCCTAAAACCCTGCTGCGTTATGTGCTGGTCGGCATGTTCGCGCTTTATGCGCTCTGGATCGGCATTGCCGCCGTTTTCCCGCATCTGCCGCAACCGCCCTGGGGCCTCAGGGATATGCTGATCATGGCGGACACGCTCTTTGGCCTGGGGAATTGACGATGAACGATGAAAAGGGACTGTCACAGGCCATGAAAAAGGAAATCAAGGACATGGTTTCGGAAGCCATGAGCGAGGCCTTGAAGGGGGCCAACATTATCGATGGCCCTACGCACATCGCCCATCATCAGTTCCTGGAAGAAAACATAGTGCTCGCCCGTCATGCCAAAAAGACCGCCGTAGGGCTCTTTATCAAGGGCATTGGCGCACTCTTGCTGCTCGGTCTGCTGGCCTTCATCTGGCAGCACAGGGGGCAGTGATGGCGGGCAAGCCTCGTTACGATTGGGAAACGATCCGGGCTGAGTATGAGGCCGGCGGCACCATGGGCGAGCTTTCGCGGCGGCATGGGGTCAGTAAAGCCGCTATCTCAAAAAAAGCTAATCTGGACAACTGGGTACAGGATGTTACCGGCGCTGTTAACCGCTTGGTTGAGGCAAAAGTTAACGGTTTAGTTAACACCGTTAACCCTAAAAAAAAGGCCGAGGCTCTAAGCCAGGCCGCCGATGCCAAAGCCGCCGTCATCATGCGGCATAAAAATGAATGGGACCGGCATCAGCAACTCATTGAAGACGCGCTTGCTGAGGGAAGTTTCGACGCCGCCAAGCTGGCAAAGATAACCGCCGAAACTATCAAGCTAAGACAAGAAGGTGAGCGCAAGGCCTGGGGCATTCTGGACAAGATTGATACGTCGCTCAAGGAAGATTTGGTTATCAAATGGCAGAATTGACGGTTGAAATCCCTTATACCCCGCGCCCTGTGCAGCGGAAAATTCACACGGAATTGGAAGCGTTCCGCTTTTGCGTCCTTGTGGCTCATCGGCGCATGGGGAAAACCGTGTTGGCTGTCAACCAGCTTATAAAGCGGGCTTTTACCGACGGCAAGCAGAACGGCTCTTACGGCTATATAGCGCCGTTCCGCAATCAGGCCAAAGAAATAGCCTGGGCCTACCTCAAGCGCTACACGGCGCCCATTCCAGATAGAGATGCGAACGAATCCGAGCTGTCCATTCTCTTGCCCAATGGGAGCCGGATAAGGCTTTTCGGGGCGGATAACCCGGATGCCTTGCGGGGCATGTACTTTGATGGCGTGATTCTGGATGAGGTCGCGCAGATGAAGCGCGAGGTTTGGGATGAAATCATTCAGCCCGCCTTGGCGGATAGAAAAGGCTGGGCTGTTTTCATCGGCACACCAAAGGGCATCAATCTATTCTTTGAATTGTACTCAAGGGCGCAACAAGACCCCAGCGGCGAGTGGGCGGCCATGCTGTACCGGGTTACGGACACGGATTCGCTGGACGAGGCGGAAATAGACAGATTGCGGCGGGAAATGAGTGAGAATGCTTTTCGTCAAGAGCTTCTTTGCGACTTCGCCGCTTCCTCGGATGACATTCTGATTCCGCTTGATCTCGCGATAGAGGCCTCCCGGAGAGTCAAGACAGAACGCGATGCGCACGGCCTTCCCGTGGTGCTCGGGGTGGATGTGGCGCGTTTCGGTTCTGACGCCTCAGTTTTCTTTCGCCGGGCGGGGCTTGTGTCTTTTCATCCGCTGGTCCTGCGGGGGAAAGACAACATGGAAGTGGCCGACAGGCTGTTGGCCCACATCCATGAACACAACCCGAATGCCGTATTTATCGACGCCGGGCAGGGGCAAGGCGTGATCGACAGAGTACGGCAGCTTGGCGCGAGGGTGACGGAAATTCCTTTCGGCAGCAAGGCCATGGAAGAAAGCCGTTTTGCCAACAGGCGGGCGGAAATGTGGTACGCGATGCGGGAATGGCTCCAGGCCGGGGGAGCAATCCCGGATGATTCACGGCTGATCAGTGAGCTTTCCGCGCCGACATACAGTTTTAACCCGGCGGGGAAGATACAGTTGGAGCCAAAAGAGAAAATCGTTGAGCGGCTGGGCTTTTCACCTGATTTGGCGGACGCGCTGGCCCTGACATTCGCTGCTCCGGTTGCTGTGGACAATGGCTTGTTGCCGCGCAAAACGCGGTGCATTTCAAACAAGTACGAGGATTAAAATGGGTTACTGCCGTCTTTCCTCAGATTTTTATACGCGCTGGTGCTCCGACTCAAGCGAGGGGCTTGACGCTGACAGCATCGCCTTTGCGCTCGAACTTATCAGAGAAGCGAAATATGAGCGGGCCACCTTTTATGAACGTGAATGCCCATTCACGCACACGCATGAAGAATGGCAGGCGTGGGCAAAGAATACGGACAAGCTTTTTTTCATCCTGTACCGCTCCGATGGAACGCCGCTCAGCATGGTCTGGCTTGACGAGTTTTCTGCAACAAACAGGCAGGCGTTTTCTCACTTCTGCACCTTCAAGACCGGGGAATATTCCGAATTTGTCCAGGGCGGCAGGCAGCTTCTTGAATTTATCGGCAAGTCCTCGTGCATTATGCAGGTCTTGGGGCTCACGCCGGCATGTTACAGGCATGCCCTGAAGCTTGCTGATAATCTTGGCTATGTGCGAACGGCGCTGCTGAAAAAGGCTGTGCTTGTTCACGGAAAAGAAAGAGACGTAATTTTAACCGTAAGAAATCTATAGGAGGCTTGTTATGGGCGGTGGAAAAGGCGGGGGTGCCCCCAAAGCGCAAAAAGCCGCGGTTGCTCCGCCAATCGTTGCGCCGATGGATGCCGAAAAAAGTTCTCAATCCGCTTCGGAGCAGGAACGTAAGCGCAGACAGGCGGCAAGCGGCAGATCGGATACCATTCTCACGCGCGGAATGGGCCTTGAAGATAAGCCCACGACTGGCGGCAAGAAGCTGTTGGGGGAATAAGGCATGGATACGGCGTTGACGCGGGAAGAGCAAAGCCATTTCATCCGAAGGCTGAAAACGCTGGAAGATGAGCGGAAAAACGGCTGGGAAAGTCACTGGCGTTCCCTTGCCAGGAATTTCCTGCCGCGCCGCTCCCGCTTTCTGGATGCCGGAGAACGAACCAATTCCGGCGAGATCATGAACATGCTGCAATCCGGCGTGGGCATACTCTGTTTGCGCGTTCTCGCAAACGGGATGCAGTCCGGGCTTACCAGTCCGGCCAGGCCGTGGTTCTCGCTTGATTTTACCAACAAGGCCCTGGCGGATTCCGAACAGGCAAAACTCTGGTTGCACGATACCTATGAAAAAATGGTTGAAGTGTTCCGGCAGACCAATTTCTATGATCAGGTGCATATCCTCTACTCCGAGTTGGCCTGTTTCGGCACAGCCTGCATGATCATCGAAGGTGATTATCGAAATGTGATCCGTTGCCGGACTCTGACCGTGGGTGAGTACGCCCTTGACGCCGGAGAAGATGGGCGGGTGGATACGCTATACCGGCGTGTTCGCATGACCCCCCGGCAGATAGTTCAGGCCTGGCCGGACACGGCGCCGGACGATGTGCGGAGCATGGTTGATAATGATGTGAACCGCTGGATAACGATCCTTCACGCTATTGAGCCCAACAAGAAGCACAAGCAAGGGAGCCGTCGCCGCGATGAGCGGCCTTTCCGCTCCGTGTACATGATTTTTGAGGGCGCACAGCGGGCGGTATTGGAGGATTCAGGATATTACGAGTTCCCCGCGCTTTGCCCGCGTTGGATAACCACGGCCAGCGACATTTACGGGAGCAGTCCGGCCATGGACGCCCTTGGCGACTGTCGGGAGCTTCAGAAGGTCGTGGAAATGAGCCGGATCGGCCTGGAAAAGGAAGTTGATCCTCCTTTGCTGGTCTACAACAAGGGAATTGACGGTGTGGTAGATACGTCATCCGGCGGAATCAACTATGCATCCGGTCTGACGCCAGGGCAGGAGGCGGTCGTTCCGTTATCCAGCGTCAAGGCGAACCTGCCCGCAGCGGAACGCTGGATAGCCAAGCTGGAAAACATTCTGCAACGGCATTTCCACAACGATCTGTTTCTGATGATTTCCGAAGCGGACAAGCGCATGACAGCAACCGAAGTCGCGGAGCGGCAGGGGGAAAAGCTGCTCATGCTGGGGCCGGTTCTGGACAGACTGCGTTCGGAGATGTTTCAGCCGCTTATAGAGCGCGTCTACGGCATCATGGACCGCAAGGGCCTTGTGGCCTTCCCGCCGCCGGGCCTGGAAGGCGAACAGGTGAACGTGGAGTTCATATCTATTCTGGCCCAGGCGCAAAAGCAGGCCGGCATAGGCGGAATCAGCCAGACCATAGCCTTTGCCGGACAAGTGGCTCAACTCTATCCGCAAATCGTGGACAAATTCAACTTTGACGAGATGGCTAACGCCTGGGCGGAAATGCAGGGCATAGCGCCAAACCTTATGCGTTCGGATGAGGAAGTTTCCCAATTGCGCGAAGATCGGGCCAAGCAGGAACAAATGGCGCAAATTATGGCTATGGCGCAACAAGGCGCGGATGCCGCCGCAAAGGGCAGCGTGGCCGCCAAGAACATGCAACCA
>JAIRTI010000134.1 GCA_031255035.1 Desulfovibrio sp. | reverse complement strand
ATCGTGATCGGCAGCGGCGTGGGCTATGTGCTCATGAAGTCCATTCGCGACGCGGGCAAGGACTGTACCGGCCACCATTGATGCCTCATTTTGTCGAAGCCAATTTGATCGCATGTGGGCTCTGCCCACACCCGCCAGGGCCTTGCCGGCCCCAGTTCCGTTCCTGGACCCGGCGATTGGGCGGCTGATAGTGGTGCCCTGTTGCTGCGCACAGCCGGACCCCAAACTGAGGGGGTCCGGGGGAAATCATTTCCCCCGGCGGGGTCCGGGGCAGCGCCCCGGCCGCCGGAGGCATTGCCTTTCACAGTTGGCGCTTGCTTTTTCCGTTTGCATGGCATATTTTTTTTGATTCACACCGCTGTCCGTTACTTGCGGTTTTTCCCCGCAAGGGCGGACAAAGCGTTGTATCCCGTAGGAAGGGGGTGAGGTTTTTGCCAGGAGTCTATCTCAACGAAGACGAGTACAGCTTTGATATCGCGCTCCGCCGTTTTAAAAAGCAGGTGGAGAAGGCGGGCATTCTTTCCGAAATGAAAAAACGCCAGCATTATGAAAAGCCAAGCGTCATGCGCAAGAAGAAAAAGGCCGCGGCGCGCAAGCGCTTGATGAAAAAAATCAGAAAACTGAACATGGGTTGATTCCGACTTGAATTCCCATGCGGAGAGCACGCAGGCCCCGGGATGCCCTTTTGGGCGTTCCGGGCCTGATTGTTTGTTGAACCGGAGCATTTATGACTCTCACACAGCAGCTTGAGCAAGACTACATCGCGGCTTACAAGGCCAAGGATTCGGTGCGCCTGAATGTTCTGCGCCTGTTGAAAACCGCGCTGAAACATTTCCAGGTGGAGCATCTGCGCGAGCCCACGGATGATGACGTGCTGGCTGTTATCGGCCGCCAGTGCAAGCAGCGCCAGGACAGCGTCGAGCAATACAAGGCCGTGGGCCGGCCGGAGCTTGCCGAACAGGAGGCCGCCGAATACGCCATTCTGTGCGCCTACCTGCCGCCGAAGCTGGAGGCCGACGAACTGGCCCGCGCCGTTTCCGAGGCTGTCGCCGCCACCGGCGCCGCGAGCATGAAGGACATGGGCAAAGTCATGCAGGCCCTGAATACGCGGCACAAAGGGCGTATTGACGGCAAGGCCGCCTCGGAAGAGGCGCGCAAGGCCTTGCGGCCCCTGGGCTGAGTCTTTGTAAGCCGCTTTCCCTTATCCCGCCTATGGACTCTCGCGCCCTTCACTCCCTGGAGTTTCACCGCGTTCTCGGCTATCTGGCCGGCTTTGCCGCGTCCGAAGACGGCTTCAGGGCCTGTCTTTCGTTGCGGCCGGACAGCGCCACGCCTTTGCCGGAAAAGGCGGACGCCGCGTCGCGCATGGCCGCCTTGCGGCAGCGGGCGGTCCTGTTCGAACAGGGGCGGCTCTTCGCGCTCCGCACCGGGATGAAGCTCGCCCCGTTCGCCCCCCTTGAGGGGCTGCTGCGTTTTGCCGCTTCCCCCCTGGCCGTGCTCGATCTGGAAGATTTATCCGCCTTGCGCGCCATGCTTGCGCAAGGCAAGGAAAAGGTCCGGGCCATCCAGGAGCATCCGGGGGCCGAAGAGGCCCAGGGCTGGCCGCTCTGGGTCCGGCGCTGCCGGGACTTGCTCTTGCCGGCGCAATGCCTCGCGGCCCTCAACCGCTGCCTTTCGGACGAAGGGCTGATCCGTGACGAGGCCACTCCGGAACTGGCTCTGGTGCGCGAGGAACTGCGCCGCCTGCACCAGCAATGCGCCCGCAAGGTCAAGGACTATGCGGCGGAATACAACATCCTGCATTTTTTGCAGGATTCCTTTATGACGCTTTCGTCCGACCGCTATGTCCTTCCGCTCAAGGCGAATTTCAAGGGCCGGATGCAGGGGGTCATTCACGACTATTCGCAGACCGGGGAAACCTGCTACTTTGAACCGCTTTTTCTGGTGGAGATCAATAACCGGCTGCAAAATTTGAAGCAGGAGGAACGCGAGGAAGAGCGGCGGGTGCTCGCCTACCTTTCCGCCCTGGCGCGCGACGAGCGTGAAAGCATTGAGGCCGTGCACGCCTTTCTCGTTGAACTGGACCTGCTCTTTGCCCGTGCGGCCCTGGCCGACTGCTTTGACGGCCGCACCCTGGAGCTTGCCGAAGACCGTGGCCTGTCGCTTGTGGAGGCCAGGCACCCCCTGCTGGCGCTGGCGGCCTCGAAAGAGGCGCGCCGGGCCTTGCGCCGCCATGATCTGATGACCAGGGAACTCGCCGGGGGCATCGCCCCGGAGGATAAGGACACCGTTGACGAAGAGCCTGCCGCGAAAGAAAAAGAGGTCGTGCCGTCAACCCTGGAACTGCTGCCCGGCCAGAAGGCGCTGATTATCAGCGGCGGCAACGCCGGCGGCAAGACCGTCTGCCTGAAGAGCGTCGGGCTCATCGCGGCCATGGCCCTGTGCGCTTTGCCGGTTCCGGTGGGCGCGGGCAGCGTCATGCCGCCCTGGCGGGCGATCCACGCCTTTATCGGAGACGAGCAAAGCCTTGACGACCACGTTTCGACCTTTACGGCGCAGATAGCGCATATCGGCCGCCTCTGGCCGGCCTTGTCGCCGTATACTCTGGTGATCCTGGACGAGTTCGGCGCCGGCACCGACCCGTCCCAGGGCGCGGCCCTTGCCCAGGCCCTGGTGGACGCGCTGACGGAAAACGGCGCCTCGGTGGTGGCGGCCACGCATTTTCCCGCCCTCAAGGCTTACGCCTTGTCCAAAGAGGGGGTGCGGGCGGCTTCGGTTCTTTTTGACCCCCACAGCGGCAAACCCCTGTTCCGGCTCGTCTACGATCAGGTAGGGGCCAGCCGGGCTCTGGATGTGGCCCGCGAGCACGGCCTTCCGGAAGAAATCCTCCGCCGCGCCGAGCAATACCTCCTGGTGAGCGGCGAGGATTCCTCCGCGCTTGTCGAGAGACTGAACGGCCTGGCCGCGCAACGCGAGGAGGAGTTAAAGTCGCTTGACAGGGAACGGAAATCTTTTGCGGAGAAAAAGCGGCGCCTGGAAGAGCGTTTTGCCGACGAACGCGCCCGGCTTTTTCAAAGTGTTCAGGCCGAAGCCCAAAAGGTGCTCGGTGACTGGAAGGCCGCGAAGGTCGGCCACAAGCAGGCCCTGAAAGAGCTTGCCAGAGTCAGGAACGCCCTTGTGCGCGAAAGCGGAGCGGATGAAGCGGCGAACGCCGCCGTTGCGCTCGATCTGGACGCGCTTGCCCCCAGGCAGCGGCTCCGGCACATTCCCTGGAAGAAAATCGGGACTCTGCTTGAGGTGGACAAGCGCAAAAAACGTGTGCGTCTTGATTTTGACGGCGTCTCCCTCTGGGCCGACGCCAGGGATGTCGCCCCGGCCCGGGAAGGCGCGGCCGCGCCAAAGGCCGGCGGCGCGGGCGCGGGCGCGTTTTCTTCCGCGACCTTGCCTTTGCGGCTTGACTTGCGGGGCTTGCGTGCTGATGTAGCCATAAGAGATCTGGAACAGTTTCTGGACCGGGCCATCCTTGCCGGGCGGGAAGAAGTGGAAATCATCCATGGCCGGGGCACAGGCGTCCTGCGCCGGGAAGTGCATGGATTTTTAAAGGCCTTTCCAGCCGTGCGCGAGTATCGGCTTGCGCCCGAAGATATGGGCGGCGACGGCATGACAATGGTGGAGCTAAAGTGAAAGGGCGCGGCTCGGCAATCAGGGAGATCAAGGCCCGGCTGAACATACTCGACGTGGTCAAGCGCTATGTCGATTTGCGCCGCGTGGGCAACCGCTGGGTGGCCCCTTGCCCCTTTCATCAGGAGACCAAGCCTTCCTTTTCCGTGAACGAGGACGAGGGTTTTTTTTATTGCTTCGGCTGCCAGGCGGCCGGAGACCTGTTTGATTTCTACGGCCGGATAAACGGGCTTGAATTCCGGGAAACCCTTGAGCAACTCGCCGAAGAAGCCGGAGTAATCCTGTCGGACGTGCGTCCGGATCCCAAAGCGGCGGCGGAGCGCGACTTTAAAAAAATAGCGCTGCGCATGTATGAAACGGCGAAAAACCACTTCAGACGCAACCTGTACGAAGACAACGGCCTGGAATGCCGGAACTATCTTGAAAGGCGCAAACTGAGCCCGGAGATCATCGAAAGCTTTGAACTCGGCTGGAGCCTTCCCGGCTGGCAGGGGCTTGCCGACGCCTTGCGCCGGTCCGGGTTCACCCAAGGGCAGGGGGTTGAAGCGGGGCTGCTTATCGCCAATGAGCGGGGCGGCTGCTATGACCGCTTTCGCGGCCGGCTGATCTTTCCCATCAAGAACCTGTCCGGCCAGGTGATCGCCTTTGGCGGGCGCATTATCGGGGGCGAAGACTCGGCGAAATACATCAACAGTTCAGACTCGCCTTTATATAAAAAAGGTGATAACCTTTACGGTCTTTTCCAGGCCAGACGGGGCATTGCCATCCAAAAATCCGTAATTATCACGGAAGGATATATGGATGTGCTCACCCTGCGCCAGTTCGGCTACAGCCACGCCTGCGGCGTTCTGGGCACGGCCTTGACGGCCGAGCAGGTCCGCCGCCTGGCCGGGTTCTGCTCGTCCATGGAGCTGATTTTCGACGGGGACGCGCCGGGGCGCAAGGCCGCGCTCAAGGCCTGCGAGATGGTTATGGCCAGGGGTCTGGCCTGCAAAGTGGTCATCCTGCCCGAAGGCGAGGATATCGACAGCCTCCTGCATGAGCAGGGGACGGAGCGCTTTGAAGAGTTGCGGCGCTTCGCCCCGGAAGGCTTGGATTTTTGCGTGCGCATGCTCCAGGAGTATGCCCCGAAAGAGGCTCTGGACTGGGTCAAAAATTTTCTGGCCGCCTTTGAGCAGCCGGAGCTGGTTTTACGGTACGCGTCAAGGCTGACGCAAGGCCTTGATCTTGATGAGCGCGAGGTTCGCAAGGCGTTGCCCGCCCCGGCAAAGGGGGGCCGCCAGGTTCCGCCGTCCGGGCCGAAAGCCGCCGGTCTGGTGAAAAAGGACGCCCTGGATCGCTGGATTATGCATTTTCTGGTCCGCTATCCGCATCATTTGCCGGTACTGCGTGACTCAGGCGCTCAGTTGCTCCTGACGCAAGGGTGGGCGCTTTGCCTGTGGGAAAAAATGGCGGCCTGCGCGCCGGAGTATGACCCGTCTGAAGTTTTGCGCGGACTTGACGATAAGGAAAAGGAATTCTGGGGCCGCTGCCGGGTCATGGAAGCCCCGCCGGCAGAGCATCAGGAAGAGGAATTGCATGATATTCGCGCCCTTGTCGAACGGCGCTGCCGGGAGAAGTCTTCCGGGGCCTGCATGCAGGCTTTGCGCCGTGGCGGCGACAAGGGCGATTACGATGCGGATTTGCTGAAAGCTTTGAACGAGACGCTCATAGCCAAACGAGAGACGCTCATAGCCAAACGAACACGCGGGAGTTCCGATGGGTAACATTAAAGATATCCAACAGATAAAAGGTCTTATAGCCAAAGGCAAACAAGTGGGCTTTCTTACCTTTGACGAGGTGAACAAGGCCCTGCCGTCGGAGATTTCCTCCCCTGAACAGGTGGAGGAAATCATCGGCATTTTCGACCAGTTGGAAATAGCCATCGTCGATTCGGAAAAGGAAGGCAAAAAAATCGCCGCGCCCACCTCCGACCCCGAAGACGAGCCCGCCGGCGACAGTCCCCTCGATCTGGTGGAAGACGAGGAAAGCGCGGACTACTCTTCGCGCAGCACCGATCCGGTGCGCATGTACCTGCGCGAAATGGGCGCCGTGCCGCTTCTGGATCGCGAGGGCGAGGTGCAGATCGCCAAGAAAATCGAAAACGGCGAACAGGACGTTCTGTACGCTCTGGTTGAAGTGCCCGTCGCGGTTGAAGAATTGATCAGCGTGGGGGAAGACCTCAAGCACAACCGCATCAAGCTCAAAGATGTGGTGAAAACAATTGAGGAAGATGACCCCAGCGAAGACGAAATGAACCAGCGCCAGCGGGTGATCATGCTGTTGGACGAAATCCGCCAGACCTTCAGCAAGAAGAAAAAAATCTACAAGCGTCTCGACGAATGCTGTACTCTGGAGCGCCGGGTCACCGCCCTGCAAAAGGACATCATCGGCTTCAAGGAAAAGATCGTTTACCGGCTGCGGGATATCAAGCTGGAAAAGACGTTGATCGATCGCATCATCGAAACCGTTGAGGATTACGTCCGGCAGATGCACAACTGCCAGCGCGATTTGACGGCCTATATCCTGGTGACCGGGAAGACGCAGGCGGAAATCATGGAACTTTTCCGCGCCCTTGAAGAGCGGGAAATCGCCCCTCAGGCCGCCGCCGAAGCGCTGGAACTTTCCGTTGACGAGCTTTTTTCCTTTAAGGAAATGATCACGGGCAAGATGGAAATTCTTACCCGCCTCCAGGAAAAGTGCTGTCATAACGTGACCGACCTTGAGGAAGTCCTGTGGCGCATCAAGCGGGGCAATGCCGCCGCCATGCGGGCCAAGCAGGAACTGATACGCTCGAACCTGCGGCTTGTCGTCTCCATAGCCAAAAAATACACCAACCGGGGCTTGCAGTTTCTCGATCTGATCCAGGAAGGCAACATCGGGCTCATGAAAGCCGTGGACAAGTTCGAGTACCAGCGCGGCTACAAGTTTTCGACGTACGCCACCTGGTGGATACGACAGGCCATCACCAGGGCCATTGCCGACCAGGCGCGGACCATCCGCATTCCGGTGCATATGATCGAGACCATCAACAAGCTCGTCCGCACCTCGCGCTACCTTGTGCAGGAACTGGGGCGGGACCCGACGCCGGAGGAAATCGCCGAACGCATGGACTATCCGCTGGATAAAGTGAAAAAAGTGTTGAAGATCGCCAAGGAACCCATTTCGATTGAAACGCCAATCGGGGATGAGGAAGATTCGAGCCTCGGCGATTTTATCGAAGACAAAAAGGCGGTCGCTCCGGCTGAGGAAGTGGTCAATACCAAACTCTCGGAACAGATTGCCTCGGTCCTGGCCGACCTGACGCCACGGGAGGAGCAGGTCCTGCGCAAACGCTTCGGCATAGGCGAAAAGAGCGACCATACCCTTGAGGAGGTCGGCAAGCTTTTCAACGTCACGCGTGAACGCATCAGGCAAATCGAGGCCAAAGCCCTGCGCAAGCTCCGGCATCCGGTCCGCAGCCAGGTGCTGCGCTCTTATTACGAAAGCTGAATATGGACATCGGCAAATACACCTTCGAGGAATTCAGGCATATGGCCGCGAAATTCCACGGTTACCCGGCGCCGGGACTGCTTCTGGGCGGCTATATGGTGGAGATGGCGAAACGGGCCATGCCCGAGGTAAGGTTTTTCGAGGTCGTGGTCGAGACCGGCAAATGCCTGCCCGACGCGGTGCAACTGCTGACCCTGTGCAGTGCCGGCAATAACCGGATGAAAGTTGTTGACCTTGGCAAATACGCGCTGAACATGTTCGACAAGTTCACGGGCGAAGGGGTCCGCGTCTTTGTGGACCCGCAAAAGCTGAAAGCCTGGCCCGAATATTACGGCTGGTTCATGAAAGAAAAAACCAAGGAGCGGCAGGATCAAGCCCGGCTGCTCCGCGAACTGGAAGAAGCCGGCGACACGGTGCTCGCCATGCGGCCCATTCGCATAGCGCCGGCCTACCTCGGGCACGTTCATCAGGGGCCTGTCGCCTTATGCCCCGAATGCGGCGAAGCCTATCCCACGGCCGGCGGTCCCCGGTGCCGCAGTTGCGCGGGCGAGGCGCCGTACAGCGTCATAAGCCCATAAGCGCTTCAAGAAGCAGCAATTCTCATTTTGATGAAGCCAGCCAGTTTGCATGTGGGCTCCGCCCACACCCGCCAGCGGCAATTCTCATCATGAGCTTTTTGCGGCCCCCCATTCGCCAACTGTGAAAGGCATTGCCTCCGGCGGGGGGGGGGGGGGGGGGGGGGGGGGGGGGGGGGGGGGGGGGGGGGGGGGGGGGGGGGGGGGGGGGGGGGGGGGGGGGGGGGGGGGGGGGGGGGGGGGGGGGGGGGGGGGGGGG
>JAIRTI010000095.1 GCA_031255035.1 Desulfovibrio sp. | reverse complement strand
TTCGACGGTAAATATGGCCGTGGAGAGCGGGCGGCTGGTGATCGAGCCGGAACTGAGAAAGAAATACACGCTGCAAGAATTGCTGGCCCAATGTGACGCTTCCGCGCCCCTATCCAATGAGGATAAAGCCTGGACTTCTTCGACGGCCAGAGGCGAGGAACTTGTCTGATGCGGCGCGGAGACATTTATCTGGTTGACCTTGACCCGACCGAAGGCCATGAACAGCGGGGCGCCCGTCCGGTTCTGGTGGTTTCTCCCGACGAGTTCAACAAATTCACCCAGGTTCCCGTAGTGCTGCCGATTACCAGCGGCGGCAACTTTGCCCGTGCGGCGGGATTTGCCGTCCCGCTTGACGGTTGCGGCACACGCACAAATGGAGTCGTGCGTTGCGATCAGCCCCGCGCCCTGGACTTGCGGGCGCGCTCCGGCAAACGCCTGGAAACCGTGCCCGCCGCTATCATGGAAGATGTTCTCGCCAGACTGGTCACCATATTTTTATAGTCCGTCTTCTGTGGGCAGAGCCCGCATATGAACGGAATCGGCTTCGGCAAAACTTGATAGTCAGCCTCTGGCGCTTCGGCCCGCCTTGCGTTACAAGGAATGGCATCAAAACTTTTAGCGCCTGGAGGCAGACATGAGCACAGCCGTCATCGTCATGGGAGCGGCGGGCAGAATGGGTTCAACCCTGACCCGCCTTGTGGCGGAACAGAACGATATGAACCTGGCCGGCGCGGTTGAACGCAAGGAGGCCATCGGCGCCCTGGGCGGCCTGAACTGCCCGGTGCGCGCCGATGTCGGCGCTTTGCTCGCGGACACGCCGGGCGCCGTCATCGTGGACTTTACCTCGCCCGAGGCGTCTCTGGCTACGGCGCGGGCCGCCCGCGAAGTCGGGGCCGCCCATGTGATCGGCACCACTGGCTTCAGCGCCGCCCAAAAAGAAGAGCTTGAGACGCTCGCCGCCGGAACGCCCGTCTTCTGGTCGCCCAACATGAGCGTCGGCGTGAATGTTTTGTTGAAAGTGCTGCCGATGTTGACGCGCCTTCTCGGCGAGAGTTACGATTTGGAAATGGTTGAGCTGCATCACAATAAAAAAAAGGACGCCCCGAGCGGAACGGCGCTGCGCCTGGCCGAATGCCTGGCCGAAGCCAGAAACTGGCGTCTGGAAGACACGGCCCGCTGCTGCCGCGAGGGCCTCATCGGCGCCCGGCCCGAAAAGGAAATCGGCATTCAGACGGTGCGCGGCGGCGACGTTGTCGGCGTACACACCGCCTATTTCATGGGACCGGGGGAACGCATCGAGGTCACCCATCAGGCGCATTCACGCGAGAACTTCGCCGGCGGGGCGCTGCGCGCCGCCCGCTGGCTGGCGGGCCAAAAGCCGGGAAAACTCTATAACATGCAGGATATGCTCATATGAAAATCGCGCTCATTCAAAGCAACCCGGTCACCGGGGCGCTCACGGCCAATATGGACGCCCTGATTGCCCAGACGGTCAGGGCCGCCGAACTGGGCGCCGACCTGTGCGTGGCGCCGGAAATGGCCCTGTGCGGGCATACCATGGGCGACATGCTCCTGCGTTCCGGCTTTGCCGAGCGCTGCCGCGAGGCCCTCGGCAAGGCGGCGGCCTTTCTTGGCGCTAATCCCTCGTTCCCGCCCCTGCTTCTGGGCGCGCCGGTCGCCAACCCGGTTCCTCAGGGCAAAAGCCTGCAAAGCTGCGCCGTGCTCCTTTCCGGAGGCAAGGTGACTGTGGCCGGCCGCAAGGTTCTGCTGCCGTCTTCGGGCGTTCATGACGACGCCCGCTATTTCGAGCCGGGGGTCGCCTGCGGGGTCATCCAGCTGAAAGGCTGGCGCCTGGGCATCGCCATTGGGGAAGACGCCTGGAACGACCGCACCTTCTGGCCGGGACGCCACACATTCACCCAGGACCCGGTGGCGGATTTTATCGCCGCCGGCGGCGCCGACGGGCTCATCAACCTGACCGCCCTGCCTTATGAACAAGGGCTGCCCGCCCTGCACCAGCGCATGCTCGGGCACCTGGCCGCCCGCTACCGGGCGCCGGTTGCCTCGGTCAACCTGGTGGGCGGAAACGATTCTCTCGTCTATTTCGGCCAGAGCGCGGGCTTTGACCGGACCGGCACCCTCATAGCCCGCGCGCCCTGCTTCGGCGAAGCGCTCCTCATGGTTGACATGGCCGGATGCGCGCCCGGCGAGATCGCTCCGGAACTGAGCCCGGATGAAGAGATCTGGCAAGCCGTTGTCCTCGGCGCCAGGGATTATGTCGGAAAATGCGGCTTCACCTCGGTGGCGCTGGGCCTTTCCGGCGGCGTTGACTCCGCTTTGACCGCCGCCATTGCCGTTGAAGCCTTCGGCCCGGAGAACGTCACCGGCCTGCTCATGCCGTCGCCCTATTCCAGCCGGGGCAGCCTTGATGACGCCACGGCCCTGGCCGAAAATCTCGGCATCGCCACGCGCCTTCTGCCTATTGATTCCTTGCTGTCCGCCTACGCCGAGGTCTTTAACACGGCCTTTGGCCGGGACATGACGGATCTGGCCGAAGAGAACATCCAGCCGCGCATCCGGGCGGGCTTGCTTATGGCTTGCGCCAACAGCTTTGGCGCGCTGCTGCTTTCCACCGGGAACAAGTCCGAGGCGGCGGTCGGCTATGCCACGCTGTACGGCGATATGGCCGGGGCGCTCGCGCCCATCGGGGATCTGTATAAAGGCCAGGTCTACTCCTTGTGCCGCCACTATAACGCCACGCATCCGAGGGGCATCCCCGAAGCCATACTGAACAAGCCGCCTTCGGCCGAACTCAGGCCGGGGCAAAGGGATGACGACACCTTGCCGCCTTACCCGCTGCTGGACCCGCTGTTAAAAGATCTCATCGACGGCCGCAACGATGTTGCCCAACTGCTGCAAAAAGGCTATGATGCAAAAATGGTGTATGATGTCATGCGCATGGTACACAAGGCCGAATTCAAACGCCGTCAAGCGCCGCCGGCGTTGCATCTTTCTTCGGGAGGTTTTGCGGGGCGGACGCCCGTGGCCGCGATTTTTGAAGATGCCTGAAATATTCGCGGACGGGCGAAGCCGGATTTGGCCGCTGTTGAGCAATAGCTTTGAAGGGACGCTCCAGGAGCGTCGTCAAAAAATCGTTTCCACTCTCTCGGCGGGCATGCATGAAACTGCGTCTGGGCATTCTCTTTTTTCTGATAGTCGGGCTGCTGTCCATCGGCGGCGGCACGGTGCTGCTCTTCGACAAAAAACTGCTGCCGGAATTCACTCGGGTCGAGCGCGAGAACATGCGCCGCAATACGCGGCTGATGACGGCGCTGCTTGATACCATCCGCGATACGCAACGCTCCATGGGGAACCGCTTCGCCGAACGCGAGGGCATGCACAGCTTCTTCACTTCAGCCAGACCCTCCGAGGATTATGCGGATAGCATCTTTCAACGGACTTTTCTGACAAACCCTGCCTTTGCCGCTGTCGTTCTTATCCGCAGCGACGGCGCTATCCTTTATAATCGCCTGAATACGGCGCTTTCAGATAAAGAGGGGCACGGCGCCTCCCTTTTATCCATTTTCGCTCCGGGAGGCCCCTTCAATTCTTCGCCCTCCGCGACACAAGACGGCTTTGTCCTGTTCGGCGATTCGTTATATTATGTGGTTTCCAGTCCGGTTGCTCCGCTGACGCCGCAAAGAACGCCTCCGGGCAGGGTGATTGTGCTTTTTGAGCGATCGCAAAGCCAGATCGCCCAACTGGCCACGGTATTCGACCTGCGCGTGCGCTTTGTGCTCCCGGCGGAGCTTGTCGGTTCGCCCCATTACCTTCAGGCCGCCGCCGCCGGCAGCGCCGTGTGGGTGGAGGACGAAAACACCACGCGCCTCCTGCTGGTGCGCACTCTCGCCTACCCGCCCGATGTGGACTTCGGCCTCATGGGCGAGGCGGACAGAGACACGGCCCAGACCGCCGAGCAGACAGCCGGCTTTTTGAAACGGGCATTGCTGCTGCTCTGTTTTTTCGTGGTTCTGTTCATGTGGCTGGTTCTGGAGTTTCTTCTGATCCGGCCGCTTTCCCGTCTGCAATCCAACGTCCTCAAGATTGAAAACCGGGGAGGCTGGGAAGGAAACGTGCCCGAAAGCGGACCCCGGGTGTTCCGCAACCTGGCCAGGGCGATCAACGCCATGATGGACGCGGTTCGCAAAAAAGAACTGATGCACAGGCACGCGCAGGAGGCCAACCAGGCCAAGAGCGAATTCCTGGCCAACATGAGCCATGAAATCCGCACGCCCATGAACGCCATCATCGGCCTGGCCTTTCTGCTTATGAAAACCGACCTGGACCTCAGGCAAAAAGATTTTGCCGCCAAGATCCACGGGTCGGCCAAGGCCCTGTTGGGCATCATCAACGACATCCTGGATTTTTCAAAAATCGAATCCGGCAAATTCACCGTTGAAGACGTCCCTTTTTCGCTTGAGGAGGTGTTCAGCAATGTCGGCGTTCTTTTCCAGGAGCGTTGCGCCGAGAAAGGGATTGAGCTGATCATTTCCGCCAGAGCCGCCGTGCCCCGCTCCCTGACCGGCGACCCCCTGCGCCTGACGCAGGTGTTTACCAATCTTGTCAGCAATGCCGTCAAATTCACCGAACAGGGGCAGGTGCTTATCACCTGCGAGGAAAAATCGCGGACGGCTTCGCGCGTGGTTCTCATGTTCAGCGTGGAGGATTCGGGCATCGGCATGACCGAAGAGCAGCAGGGCAGGCTTTTCTCCGCCTTTTCCCAGGCCGACGCCTCGACGTCGCGCAAATACGGCGGCACCGGCCTTGGCCTTGCCATTACCCGCCACCTCGTTAATCTGATGGGCGGCGAGATCTCCGTAAACAGCAGCTATGGTTCCGGAACGCGCATGTACTTTACCTGCGCCTTCGGCATCGTGCGCGAGGCCAAGCCCGCCCTGCCGCCGGCGCCGGACAGCGTTCGGGGCAAAAAAGTCCTCTTGATCGAGCCGCAGCCGCTAACTCGCGCCGTGATTGAAGAAGCGCTGATCGACTTTTCACTGGACGCCCATGCCGAAGCCGATGCCGAACGCGGCCTGGTGGTCATGCGCGAGGCCCATCTGCTTGGCGTTCCCTTTGATCTTGTGGTGCTGGACAAACACCTTCCCGGCATGAGCGGTTTTGAGGCCACCGCCGCCATCAAGGCCGGGGCCGGGAACGGCGTGCCCGCGCCGGTCATCATGTTGAGCCCGGCCGAATACCTGGACGACACCTTCATGAAAGTGAAGCCAGACGCCCTGCTCTTCAAGCCCGTCACCCACGCCGCCATGCGGGAAACGGTCATGGAACTGATCGCCCTGGCCCTGGGCCAGTCGCGGATAAAGGAACCGGCCGGGGCGCTTGACTCCGCCTATCCGGGCTCGTCGCCCGAGACCCGCTATTCCTTCAGCGGCAAGCGGGTTCTCCTGGTCGAGGACAATCCGATCAATACGGAAATCGCCCTTGAACTATTGAAGGCCGTTGACCTTGACGTCAGCACCGCCGGCAACGGACAGGAGGCCCTGGAACGGGTCGAGGCCGCGGACCCGCCTTTTGATCTCGTGCTCATGGACCTGCAAATGCCGGTCATGGACGGCTACGAAGCCACGCGCCGCCTCCATGCCGACCCGCGCAACAGCGGGCTGCCCATCATCGCCATGACCGCCCACGCCATGGTTGAAGAGCGGGATCGCTGCCTTGAGATGGGCATGGACGGGCACGTCACCAAGCCCATTGACGTGGCGGGCCTGTACGCCACCCTGAGCCGTTTTCTGCAACCCGCGCAAGAGGAGGCCGGGCAGCCCGCCGCCAATGCCGCGCCGTCTGAAAAGCCCGACCAAGGCCAACGCGGCGAAGCCGGCGGCCAGACGCGCCCCGCGCCCGAGGGCTTCGCCGTGGAAGAGGCCCTCAAGCTGCTTGGCGACAACATGTCCATCTATGAAGGCATACTGGCCGGTTTTTACCACCAGTACAGCGAGGCTCTGGGCGAACTGGCCGCCCTGGTCGAGGCCGGCGACGGCAACGCCCTGCATATCCACGCGCACAGCATCAGAGGCCATGCGGCCAGCGTGGGGCACCACGGGCTTGAACAGGCGGCGCTCATGCTTGAACTCGCCTGCCACCATGATTGGGGCGAAAAGGAAATCAAGGCAAAGGGGCGGGCGCTCCTTGGAAAACTGCGCGCGGTCCTGCGAATTTTAGAAAGGGATTGCCCGGCTCTCACTGATTCCGGCGCCAACTGACGCGAGGGAAGCGCTTCCTTATTGTTTGGAGCAGAACCGCGCCATTGCCGGCAGGGACGCCGTGATCAGCCGCTTCAGGGCGTCGCCGCAGCCCTTGGCGCTGTCGAT
>JAIRTI010000090.1 GCA_031255035.1 Desulfovibrio sp. | reverse complement strand
CCGGGGCGCTGCCCCGGACCCCGCCGGGGGAAATGATTTCCCCCGGACCCCCTCAGTTGGGTTCCGGCTGAACGTATCAACAAGGCACAACGATCAGCCACCCAATCGCCGGGTCCAGGGCCGGCAAGGTCCTGGCGGGTGTGGGCAGAGCCCACAAGCGATCAAATTGGCTTCGACAAAATTAGAATTGCTGGCGGGAAACGCGGCTATTCCGAAAAACCGGGGGGTAATTGTCCTTCGGGCAGGACATCAAAGGCCTGGCCGCTCGTGCCGGGCGTCAGATCAAGCCCGGCGGCCTCGGCGGCGGCGCGGTAATTCCCGTCTGAAAGACGCAGCGCATTGAGCGGCAGGATATTGATGGCGGGCACTCGAGTGGGGCAGTGCCGCTCGCAGTATCCGCAGCCGTAGCAGCGGTTCGCCTCGACCACCGGCGCGGGCGCGCCGCTGTCCGCGCGCTGCCTGAGCTTCACCGCGCCATAGGGGCAGACCTCCTGGCAGACGACGCAGCTTTTACCCTCGCCCCAGGCCAGGCAGCGTTCCGGCAGAACGACGGCCGTGCCCACCTTGGCCCGGCGTTTTTCCTCGATCGGCAGCGAGAGTATGGCGCCGGTGGGACAGACGCGTCCGCAGGCATTGCAGCCGGGCTCGCACGGGCCGATTCGGGGCACAAGCAAAGGGCTGAAAACGCCGTCCAGCCCGGTTGCCAGTATCGAGGGCTGCAAGCCGTTGCTGGGACATACTTTCATGCACTCGCCGCAACGTATGCAGCGGTCGAGAAAGGCGGGCTCGGGCAGGGCCGCTGGAGGGCGGATCAGGCGCTCGTCCCACAGGTTACCAAAGGCGCCGGCCCGCAACAGGCCGCGCGCCCCGGCGTAGTGCGCGCCGGCAAGGGCCGTGCCCGAGGCCATGGCCCCGAGAAAAGCCCGGCGCGTGGGCAGAGCGCCTGTAAGGGGCGCTTTTGCCTCCTTGCCGTCAGGGACGGGCTTCCGGCCTGTCTCTTTGAGGGCTGTTTGCGTTCGTCCTGCGGCGTCCCCGGACGCGAACAGGCTGAAACGCGTTCCCTTTGTCGGACAGACATCAGCGCAGGCCCGGCAGGTCAGGCACTCGCTGTGCAGGTTTTGTTCGCCGTCCGCCGCCACGGCCCCGGCCGGACAGGCGCGGGCGCACGCGCCGCAATGAAGGCAGGCGTCGACGCGCCGCCGCCACGGCGGCGCTAAGGACGCCAGGCCCATAAGCGCTCCGGCCGGGCAAAGATAGCGGCACCAGAAGCGCGGGCGGACCCGTTCAAGCGTGAAAAGCGCCGTAAAAAAGACAAGAATAAAGGCGAGTCCGCCAAAGCGCCTGGTCTCCGCCTCGGCATAGGCCAGGCCGGTGAGCCCCATGTCGTTGAACAGCGGCGAGGCCGCGCTCATGGCGCCGTCGCCGAAGATCAGCAGCAGGGGATGCAGCAGCAGGGCGTAAAGCCGCGTCACCAGCGCCAGGGGAGAGCCCCAGAAGACAAGGTTGACCCCGAACAGCGCCGCGCCCGCCATGCCCGCCAGGATGAGGTATTTGAGCGCCCGCCGGCGCGGGGAAAGCGCCGGAGCGGCGCCCGCGCCTTTCCCGAAAAATAGGGAAGCGACAAAACGCCCCAGGTCCAGAGTGATCCCCATGGGACAGATGTAGCCGCAAAAGACCCGGCCCGCGAACACGGTCACGGCCAGCACGGCCAGGCCCGGAACAAGGGCGGGCAGCCATTGCCGGGCCGCCAGCGGTATAAGGGTCGCTGTCAGGGGGTCGAGACGCAGAAAGAGATCGACCGGCAGCCACGATTCCGGCAAAGGCCAGGAGGCCGAAGCGAGAAGCAGGCAAAAGGCCGTGAGGCTTGCCGCCTGGATGGCGCGTTGCGTAATCAGGAATTTGACGTGTTTCATATTTTTGAAAGGGTATACATTTCATAGCTGAGATGTTAAGCATTGTCTACCACAGATATTTTCTTGCCGTCTTCAGGCAACAGCCACAACCGGGAATTATGAGGTATGGAATGAGCAGGCGTTTACTGCGGCATATATGGATTTTCGTTTTTTGGCTTTTTCTTCCGGCGTCCCTTTCCGGGTGCGAGCCGGCGGCCGCTCCTCCGGGTGCGCCTCCGGCCGTCCGCTACTCGGTTGTTGACGGTGAAAAGCTTGTTTTGACCACGGACCTTCCCGGTCGCGTTTCCGCGTTCATGACCTCCGAAGTTCGGCCCCAGGTCAGCGGCATCATCCGGGAGCGGCTTTTTGAGGAAGGGGCCGACGTTGAGGCCGGCCAGATGCTGTACCGGATCGACCCGGCGCTTTTTGAGGCCGCGCACAAGAGCGCCAAGGCCAATCTCGCCAGGGCCGAAGCCACCGAAAATGCGACGCGCCTTCTGGCCGAACGCTACAGCAAGATCATCAAAAGCAACGCCGTCAGCATGCAGGAGCACGATGACGCGGTTTCCGGGTACATCCAGGCCCAGGCCTCGGTGGAGGCCGCCAGAAAGGAGCTTGAGCGGGCGACCATCAACCTCGGCTATACCAAGGTGCTGGCGCCGGTGAGCGGCCGCATCAGCCGTTCCTACGTGACGCCCGGGGCCCTGGTCACGGCGAACCAGCCGCAGCCGCTGGTCACCATCCAGCATATGGACACCGTGTACGTCGACATCACCCAGTCCAGCACCGAACTGCTGCGCCTGCGCCGTTCGCTGGCGCAGGGCGGCGACATGTCGCCGGCCGGAGCGGACGCCGCCAAGGTCAGGCTCTGGCTTGAGGACGGCACGCCGTATACCGGCGGGCGAAACGCCGATGGTACCACGGCCTGGATTGAGGGCGATCTGCTTTTCGCCGACGTGACCATTGAGAAAGGAACGGGCGTGGTCAATATCCGGGCGAAATTCCCCAACCCCGACAATATCCTTTTGCCCGGCATGTACGTGCGCGCCGTTATTGAGGAGGGCATAGTTGAAAGCGCGGTCCTCGTGCCCCAGCGGGCGGTGCTGCGCGACGCCAATGGCAACCCTTATGTGTACGTGCTGGACAAGGACGAGGGCGGCGTCGGCCGGGACACCTTCAAGGTGGCGCGGCGGCCGGTCGTCATCCAGCGCAATGTAGGCAACCGCTGGCTTCTTTCCTCGGGCCTCGCCCCCGGCGACAAGGTCATGATTGAAGGCCACCTGAAGACGCGTCCGGGCGCCGTTGTCTCGGGCATCGCCCTCTCGCGCATCACTCCTGAATCGACCGCAATCATGAACGCCGGGCGCGCCCATGCCGTGCCCGTGAGGTAGGCATGGCTCATTTTTTTATTGATCGCCCGATTTTCGCCTGGGTTGTCGCCATCCTGATGATGCTGGGCGGCGCCTTCGCCCTGGGTACGCTCCCCGTGGCCCAATATCCGAGCATCGCCGCGCCGGAAGTCGCCATCCGCGCCTATTATCCGGGGGCGTCCGCAAAAACCGTTGAAGAGTCGGTCACGCAGGTTATCGAACAGCAGATGAAAGGCATCGATAACCTCATGTACATGTATGCCAACAGCGATTCCTCGGGCCAGTGCGAAATCAACTTCGCCTTTGAAGCCGGCACCAACATCGATATCGCCCAGGTGCAGGTGCAGAACAAGCTGCAACTGGCCACGCCCATGCTCCCCGAGGTTGTGCAGCGCCAGGGCATTTCGGTGCTCAAATCCGTGCGCAACTATCTGAACGTCATCTCTCTGTATTCCGACGACGGCAGCATGGAGAACAGCGACATCGGCGACTATATTTCCTCATACGTGCAGGATCCCATAAGCCGCCTGACGGGCGTGGGCGAGAGCACGGTCTTCGGGGCGCAGTATTCCATGCGCGTCTGGATGGACCCGGAAAAGATGGAGCAGTTCAGGCTCAACCCGTCGGACATCATCGCCGCCATTCGCGAGCAGAACGAGCAGGTAACCGGCGGACAGGTCGGCGCCGGGCCCGCCCTGGACGGCCAGGAGATCAACGTCACCATCAACGCCGCCTCGCGCCTTGAGACCACCAGCCAGTTCGAAAATATCTTCATCCGGACCCTTGAGGACGGCGCGGCTCTGTATTTAAAAGACATCGCCCGCATTGAGATGAACAACGAGCGCTTCAACGCCATCGGCCTTTTCAACGGCCACCCTTCGGCCGGCCTTGCCATCAAACTGGCCTCCGGGGCCAACGCTCTGGATACGGCCGACCGCGTCAAGGCCGAAATGGAAATGCTGTCCCAGTATTTTCCCCAGGGGCTCAAGTACAGCTACGCCTACGATACGGCCCCGGTCGTGCGGGAATCCATCAACTCCGTGTTCAGAACCCTGATCGAAGCCGTGGTTCTGGTGTTCATGATCATGTTCCTGTTCATGCAGAGCTTCCGGGCCACGCTTATCCCGACCATCGCCATCCCGGTGGTGCTGCTTGGCACCTTCGGCGTGCTGCACCTGGCGGGCTTTACCATCAATACTCTGACAATGTTCGGCATTGTTCTGGCTATCGGGCTTCTGGTCGACGACGCCATCGTGGTGGTCGAAAACGTGGAGCGGCTGATGCGCGAGGAGCATCTGAAGCCGCGCGAAGCCGCCAAAAAATCCATGGACCAGATCACCGGCGCTCTGGTGGGCGTGGCCCTGGTCATTTCGGCGGTGTTCATCCCCATGGCCTTCATGGGCGGTTCGTCCGGGGTCATTTACCGGCAGTTCTCCATCACCATCGTTACGGCCATGACTTTGTCGGTCATCGTGGCCATTGTGCTGACGCCGGCCTTGTGCGCCACCATGCTTCCTGATGAGGTGCACCACGCCTCCGAGGGTTTTTTCGGCCGCTTCAACCGGTGGTTTGACAGGCTGACCAGACGCTACCAGAACAAGGTCGGCAAGCTTATCGTGAAGCCGCACCGCTGGCTGGCGATTTTCGTCATGTGTCTGTGCCTCATCGGGCTGCTCTTCAACAGACTGCCTTCGGCCTTTCTGCCGGAAGAAGATCAGAGCGTGCTGTTCGTCAACGTGCTGCTGCCCGCCGGGGCCACCTTTGAGCGCACACAGGCCGTTATGGATGAGGTGCGCGAGCATTTCCTGGAAGGCGAGCAGGAGTCGGTGGTCAGCGTCATGACCGTGGTCGGCTTCAGCTTCAGCGGTTCCGGGCAGAACGGCGGCCTGGCCTTTGTCAAGCTCAAACCCTTGAGTGAGCGCAAGGACAAGGCCCACAGGGTGCAGGCCCTTATGACCCGCGCCTGGGGCCGTTTCGCGGGAATGCCCGAAGCCAACGTGTACGCCTTTTTTCCCCCGGCCGTCATGGAGCTTGGCAGCGCCACCGGTTTCGACTTTGAAATCATCGACCGGGCCGGCATGGGGCACGAGGCCCTGATGGAAGCGCGCAATTTCGTGCTGCAAAAAGCCAGACAGCACCCGGCCCTGCGCAACGTGCGCCACAACGGCCTGGAAGACGTGGAGCAGTACGAGCTGGAAATCGATCTGGCCAAGGCCGGGGCGCAAAGCCTGCGCAAGGGCGAGATCAACACCTCCATCGCGGCGTACTGGGGCGGTTTTTACGTCAACGACTTCACGGACAAGGGCCGGACCAAGCGGGTCTTCCTTCAGGCGGACGCTCCGTTCCGCATGCAGGCGAGCGATTTCAGCCGCTATTACGTGCGCAACGGCAAGGGCGATATGGTTCCCTTTTCTTCCTTTCTGAGCATGCACTCGACCTACGGCTCACCCCGGCTTGAACGCTATCAGGGCCAGCCGGCCGTCGAGATCCTCGGCGAGGCCCAGTACGGGTTCAGCTCGGGCCAGGCCATGCAGGCCATGGAAGAAATCGCGGAGGATCTGCCTTCGGGCTTCGGTTATGCCTGGACCAGCATCTCCCACCAGGAAAAGCTGACCGGCGCGCAAGCCCCCATGCTCTACACCGTTTCGCTGGTGGTGGTCTTCCTGTGCCTGGCGGCCCTCTACGAAAGCTGGACCATCCCGCTTTCGGTGCTGCTGGTGGCGCCCCTGGGCGTTGTCGGCGCCCTTGCGGGCGTGTGGCTTCGCGATATGAGCAACGACATCTATTTCCAGATCGGTTTTTTGACGGTCGTCGGCCTTTCAGCCAAAAACTCCATTCTGATTGTCGAATTCGCCAAGGATCTGCACCAGGAAGGGCAGGATCTGGTTGAAGCCACCGTACACGCGGTGCGCATGCGCTTGCGGCCCATTATCATGACCTCGCTGTGCTTTGTTCTGGGCGTTATTCCCCTGGCCATCAGCAGCGGCGCTGGTTCCGGCGGGCAAAACGCCCTGGGCACGGCCGTGGTGTTCGGCGTCATAACCGCCACAAGCCTCGGCATTTTCTATACCCCGGTCTTTTTCGTGCTGGTGACCCGCCTGTTCGCGAGAAGAAGCAAAAAACGCGTCGCCGCATAGGCCGGTCGCCACGGGCGCCCGGCAAGCCCGCCTTTCTCCGCGCCGCCGTCCGGCGGCGGCGGCCGGGAGTCCGCCGTGAACGGCCCGAGGCGCGGGCTTAAAGCCTTCAGGAATTGCCCATGCGCATAGTCATCGGAATCAGCGGCGCCAGCGGCGCGATCTATGCCCTTGAAGTCCTGCGCCGCCTGCGCGCGCTTGGCGGGCACGAAATACACGCGGTCGTCAGCGAGTGCGGCTGGCGGATACTCGAACACGAGTGCTCCGCCGGCCGGGCCGAGATCATGCCCCTGGTGGACGCGCTTTATGCCAACGACGACATGGGCGCGGCCATAGCCGGCGGCTCATTTTGCCGCGACGCCATGGTCGTGGCGCCGTGCAGCATGAAGAGCCTTGCCGCGATCGCCTGCGGGCTGGCGGACAATCTGTTGTGCCGGGCCGCGGACGTGACGATCAAGGAAGGCCGCCGCCTGGTTCTGGCCGTCCGGGAGACGCCGCTCAGCGCGATACATCTCGAAAACATGCTCAAGCTCGCGCGGCTCGGCGTGCGCATCGTCCCGGCCTGTCCGGCCTTCTATCATCACCCGCGAACGGTGGATGACCTGACGGGCATGATGGCCGGGCGCATTCTCGACAGCATGGGCGTCATCCATGACGGCATCCCGCGCTGGCAGGGTCTGGATCAGGGCAAAACCTGAGGAAGCGCCGCCAGTTGTGTGTATCCCTCCAGCAATTCTGATTTTGATGAAGCCAATTTGATCGCATGTGGGCTCTGCCCACACCCGCCAGGGCCTTGCCGGCCCCAGTTCCGTACCTGGACCCGGCGATTTGGTGACTGAAGTACTGCCCTGTTGCTGTGCGCAGTCAGAACCCAAACTGAGGGGGTCCGGGGGAAATCATTTCCCCCGGCGGGGTCCGGGGCAGCGCCCCGGCCGCCGGAGGCATTGCCTTTCACAGTTGGCGAATGAAGGGCCAGAGAGGGATACCAGCAATTCTCATTATGAGCCTTTTTGCGGCCCCATCCATTCCCACGGAACCTTTTGCCGTTGCCGCCGATATTTTGGCGCTTCGGTTTTTTTGTTTTAGTTATCTATGTGATTTTAAGGATAATATTTTCTATGGACCCAAACTTGCATTCTCATGGCGCCGGCAAAAGGTCTTTGGGGCCGCCAGCCGGCGCATATGGGAGGAACCATGCAAAACTCCATGTACAGCGCGTTGTTCGGGGCTTTGTCCAACGAACACCGCATGAACAGCATAGCCAACAATTTGGCGAACGTGAACACCACGGGCTACAAGCGCGACATGCTCGCCTTTCGCGATACCTTTGCGATGTACGCGCATGACCAGATCATGGAGCCGCAGACGCATCTCAGGTCGGAAAAGCTGTTTCCCGAACCCATGCACATGTCACGGACGCGCATCGCCTACGCCAAAACGGATTTTGAGC
>JAIRTI010000231.1 GCA_031255035.1 Desulfovibrio sp. | reverse complement strand
GAAAGGCAATGCCTCCGGCGGCCGGGGCTCTGCCCCGGACCCCGCCGGGGGAAATGATTTCCCCCGGACCCCCTCAGTTTGGATTCCAACTGAACGTATCAACAAGGCACAACGATCAGCCGCCCAATCGCCGGGTCCAAGTACGAAGCTGGGGCCGGCAAGGTCCTGGCGGGTGTGGGCGGAGCCCACATGCGATCAAATTGGCTTCGACAAAATTAAAATTGCTGTAGACGGGGCCGGAGGCTTGCCGCGTGTCTGTGGCGTCCTATTCAAAAAAGGAGCGCAGGGAGCGCATGGTTTCATCAAGGCGTTCACATTGTCCGGGCAGAGCGTCCGGGCTCAGGTCAAGGCGTTCCCACACCCAGGCCGGCAGGGCCGGGATGACGGACTCGCCGCTGGCGCCGTGGCCCAGGGCCTGAGACAGCATGTTGGCGGCGGGCAGGAGCAGTTCTTCGGCGCTGTCTTTTTCGGTGAGCGGGAGGTGGTGCCTGCCCACGCGAAGGGCGAGTTCCGGCGGGCAGGCCCAGGTCTGGATCAGCTTTTCACCCAGTTCGTCGTGAGAAAAGCCCAGGACTTCTTTTTCGAGCACCGTGACGGATTCCTGCCGGCGTCTGGCTTCGGTGAGTATGTAGAGCGCGTGCTTGGGCAGGGACGTGTAGATGAGAAGCCGGGCGACATCGTGCAGGAGCCCGGCGACAAAATAGCTTTCCGGCTGAGGCGTGCCGGTGTGCCGCGCCAGAATTCGCGCGGCCGCGCCGCAACTGAGCGAATGCGACCAGAAGGACCGCATGTTCACCAGGTTGACCGGAATGCCCTTGAAGCGCGTCACCAGTATGGCGCCCATGGCCAGCAACACCAGTTGCCTTGTGCCGACGATGACCACGGCCCGTGAAATATTGTCTATTTTATAGTCCAGCCCGTAGAAGGGACTGTTGACGAGCCGCAAAAGTCTGGCCGTCAGGGCCGTATCGGACGCGATAACGGTTGACAGGGCGTCGGCCGTCACGTCGGGATCGTCGATCATCTCCACCAGACGGTGAAAGACGGTGGGCGGGGTGCCTATGCGGTGCCCGGCCTCAAGAAGGGAATGGATGGAGACCTTGGGCGGGCGCTCGGTACGGTAGGCCGGAGCTTCGGCTCGGGCCTGGCGTATTTTTCCGGCTTTGCTGAGTAAAAGGCGGCTTTGCCGTTCGATGGCGCGATCAAAAATGATCTTGATCTGGGGGACGGAAAGGTCATTGCGGCAAAAGCGCGCGGCCTCGGTTTCACGCAGCGTGAGCATGACGTCGCTCGGCCGCGCGCCGCCGCCCGCTTCGGCATTGGCGGCAATTACGGCCACGCTCCGGATGCCGTGCTGTTTCAGAACGGCAAGCTTCGCCTTGTCGAGCGTTTCACCGGGGGAGAACAGCAAAGCGCCTTCGGCGGTAAATACCGGCCTCGCCAGACGGCTGCCCGGCTTCAAAGCCTCCATACGCATAATTTCCATACAATCCGTCCAGGTCGCCGTCGGGTTCAATGGGTCAGCGGGTCAAACGCGCTCCCGTTGACGAGAGCATCAAAGCCCCCCATAATCTTTATGTATAAAACAAACATCGGTCAACTTAACTTGTTATCGACGCAATTCTAATTTTGTCGAAGCCAATTTGATCGCATGTGGGCTCTGCCCACACCCGCCAGGGCCTTGCCGGCCCTGGACCCGGCGATTGGGTGGCTGATCGTTGTGCCTTGTTGATTCGTTTAGCCGGAACCCAACTGAGGGGGTCCGGGGGAAATCATTTCCCCCGGCGGGGTCCGGGGCAGCGCCCCGGCCGCCGGAGGCATTGCCTTTCACCGTTGGCGAATGAAGGGCCGCAAAAAAGCTCATAATGAGAATTGCTGGTTATCGACATAAAACTTTTTTCGCCTTGACCGAAAGGTGTTTGTGCATTATTATTTTTCTAAAATAGGAATAGCAACGATGCGTACACAAGCCACTGTCAAAACTATAGGTGTGAACGGCCAAATCTCCCTTGGCAAGCAATATGCCGGGTTGAGGGTACTTATAGAGGAACAGGACACTGGTGTATGGCTCATACGCACTGCTGATGTGATTCCCCACAATGAGCGTTGGTTGCACGAGCCTGGGCATAAGGCCAGGTTGGATGCAGCCATGTCTTGGGCAACTGCAAACAAAGTTTCAGATGCCAATGATCATGCTATTTTGGAGCGACTGGCCGGGCAGGTGGATGGTGAATGACAGCGGCATCCGTCTGGATTTGAATAATCCCATATTTCAGGATACTCTTTTTTCTTTGCGGAAGGCAGAGCGGCTGGCTATGCTGGATACCCTGAGAAAAATCAAACAAAGCACTTGGGCGCAACTCTATGTGGACAAGGGGATTCATTGGGAAAAAATAACCAGCATAAAACCGCCGGCGGGCATTTCCGCTTTGTATTCCTTGAGAATCAGCAAAAGCTGTCGCGCAACGGCCGTCCGTGATGGAGATACACTCCGCTTCCTGACCATATACTCCGACCACGATGCCACATATGGCAAAAAATAAATCGTCTTGTCGCTGACCTCTGGTAGCAGCCGCGCCACATTATCTATAGCAATTAACGCTTGAAACAGTTCGCTTACGGCGGGCAAAGCCCGCCTGCTCCTGTTTCAAGCGTTAACTGCTATAATGAATGGTCCGAGGCTTTGCCCCGGCTGTCACGCCGGGCCCTGGCGCACGATGCGCCATTGCTTGATATCCTTGCCGGACAGCCGTCTCGGCGTGCCGTCTCCGGTGGCGATGGCCTTCCAGGTCATGGCTTTTCGTTCAAGAGGATGCAGGCGGTCTTCCTTGGCCGGGATGACGGCCAGGATGGCGTGGTAGGCGAAGCCGGTCAGGGCGATGGGCTGAAGAAGGCCGGGGGCCAGGATGGCCGGGTAGGTGGTCAGCGCGGCGAAGGCCACGGCCAGCGGCAGGAGGATGGACAGACTCAGGCCCAGGCTGCGCAGCCGCTTGATATCCAGCATGCAATAAACGAAGAAGACGGGCAGCAGCGCCGGGATCATCGCGCTGGAGGAGGCCAGGGCCTGCACGTAAGCCACGTCGATGGCGGCCCCGCCTTCGGGGGGGAACATGTGCAGGGCCGTTATTTCGGCCATGGCCCTCGTGTACGGGCCGATAAAGAGCGTGAGGATGACGAAGCTGACCACATAAGGCAGCCGCTTGATGCGTCCGGCCGGCGAAAAAAGAGCCCAGAGCAGCCAGCGCGGAAAACCGACATCGTTCATTTTCATCGAAATTGCCTTTATGGTTTGAAACCTCTCCCTTCAGGGAGATGCCAGCTTGACGCCCGGCAACGCCGGGAATACCTTTCAGGTAACCCCTTCCTTCAGGGAGGGGGCAATCCAC
>JAIRTI010000104.1 GCA_031255035.1 Desulfovibrio sp. | reverse complement strand
TAACCCCAACAAAGTTGAAAGTTAGCTTAATTGTTTGAATTAATTTGAAATATTTTTTGTAATTTTCTGAAGAAAACTTAGTTGTTGAGGGAAATGATTTCCCCCGGACCCCCTCAGTTGGGGTTCCGGCTGCGCGTATCAACATGGACATCACTCCTCAGTTGGATTCCGGCTGTGCGCATCAACAGGGACACCACTCCAGTCACCCAATCGCCGGGTCCAGGGCCGGCAAGGCCCTGGCGGGTGTGGGCAGAGCCCACATGCGATCAGATTGGCTTCATCAAAATGAGAATTGCTTGGCGCTGAGGCGTACTCTTGCGTTTTTTAAGGGCTCCCGTGGTGACGCGGGGGCCGTTCTGTTTTGCCGCGCCGGAGGGGCGCACCAAAAAAAGCCCGGCAGGGCGAACCTTGCCGGGCTGTTATTATTCAGGAAGGCGGCTTGGAAATGCCTCCGGCGGCCGGGGCTTTGCCCTGGACACCACCAGGGGAAATGATTTTCCCTGGACCCCTCATCAGGAGCACGCAGCGCTTCCTTAAATCAGTGTTTCCTTAAAACGCCTTAATGCGCGGTTGCCCCGCTGTCGCAGCCGCACTTGCACGGGTTGAGCCGGGGCTCTTGCGGGAAGATGGGCAGGTAGCGGTAAGAGACGCTGAGGAGCAGCGCGCCATAGGCCAACACCAGACCGCAGGCCGCCCATTCAACCCAGTTCGGATTGTAGAGAGCCCAGTCGTCAAAGGGCAGGGAGGGGAAGGCCAGGGTCTGCACGGTCATGACGTAGCGGTTGATGGTGATGCCGATGCAGTCAAGCAGGCCGGCGATATACAGCAGGGCCGGGTTGTTGCGCATGGTCCTGGAGAGCAGGATGGCGCAGGGAACGACCCCGCAGAGGATCAGTTCCGAGACGAGCAGCCATTTGCCGTAGATGAAGCCGTGGAAGAACTGGTCAAAGGTCAGGCCGGAGCGGGGCGTGATGGAGAATATCCAGGCGCCGGTGTCCAGAAACTTGAAGATCAGGTATACGAGCAGCATGGTGCCCGCGATTTTGCCCATGAGGGCCTTGACGTTGAAGCTGACCAGTTTTTTGCCGGTCATCTTTTCCATAAGGGTGGCGACCAGTACGGTCAGCATGGGGCCGGAGGCCGCGGCCGAGAGCACGAACAGGAAGAAGGTCCACGGCCAGATGAAAAAGCCGTCCCGGAAGGCGTAGGGGCGGCCGAAAAGCACGCCGTACATGCCGCCGAGAGAGCCCTGGTGGAAGGTGGACAGGAAGGCGCCGAAGCCCGCGAACAGCGGCATCATCACGTGGAAGTTGTGGGCGATGGCGTGGGCCAGCTTGTTCTTGTTGATCTGCTTCTGCTCAAGGATCAGCGGGATGTATTCAATGATCAGCACCAGGCAATAGCACGAGATGCAGAAGATAACTTCGGTCAGCATGGAGTGCACGTTGGGGTGCCAGAAGCCGAACCAGGAGCGGATGGGCTGGCCGATGTCCAGCAGCAGCACCATCATGGCCCCGGTGTAGCAGATAAAACCCACGATGACCGCGAGGTTGATGATGTTTTTCAGGGGGTCGATGTTCAGAATGTAGCGGAGCAGACCCGTGAAAAAAGCGCCGGCGCCCAGAGCGATGACCCCGAGGTCGAAGGTGATCCAGAGTCCGAAGCCGAAGTAGTCGTCAAGGCCGGTATGGCCGAGGCCGTCGCGCAGCACGAAGAAGGCGGCCAGCAGGCCCGCCAGCAGAACGACGCTGACCGCGCCGAGCCAGAGCAGAAACTGCGTCAGCGAGCACCGCTCGCAGCCTTCGGGGAACAGGGCCGCGTCAATGGGGCGATTGTAGTTCATTTCCATGCGAGCCGCTCCTTAGTGCTTTTCAGGCAGAATCTGCTTGGGTTTCTGCGTTTCTTCCTCATCCAGGTAGTTGTCGCCCAGACGCCTCACCCATTCGCGGCTGCTGATGTAGTAAACGGCGGTATCCGTGCCGAGACGCTCAAGCAGGCGGAAGGCGTTGTCGTTGCCGGTGACGAGCCTGTGCACGGTGTGTCTGGGGTTGTTCAGATCTCCGAACACGATGGCCCCGTTGGGGCAGGCCTCGGCGCAGGAGGTGACGTATCCGTCCTCGGGCACGGCGCAATGCTTTTTGCCGTCAGGGCCGGTAACGTACACGTTGCCCCCTTCCGCCCGGACCTTGTCCTTGGCGTACATGAAGCGATGGTGGCAGAAACTGCACTTTTCCACAACGCCGCGAGGGCGGACCGACACGTCGGGCGTCAGCGCTTTTTCCATGCCTTTGGGCCAGATGGGGTCGAACCAGTTAAAGTAGCGGGCGTGGTAAGGGCAGGCGGCCATACAGTACCGGCAGCCGATGCAGCGAGGATAAATCTGGCTGACAATGCCGCCTTCCTCGTTGCGCTCGGTGGCGATCACCGGGCAGACCGTGGCGCAGGGCTGTTCCGCGCACTGCTGGCAGGGCCTGGGCAGGTAGGCCACTTCATGGTCTGGAAAGGCTTTTTTGTTTGAAAGCTCGAACACGACCAGCCAGTTCATAACCCTGAGCTTGTTGGAGGCGTCGGCCTGGGGCGCCAGGTTATTTTCGGCCTGGCACGCCACCATGCACGCGCCGCAGCCCGTGCATTTGTCAAGGTCTATGGCCATTCCCCATTTGACGTTGAATTCTTTTTTTGCAGACATGGCTTGCGGTCCTTATGATTTCGAGACGGCCACGCCGGCTTGCGACCAGGCGTTGAGTCCTGTTTCAGGTTCCGGGGCGGCGGTCAGCAGTTCCATAACATTGGCGCCCTTATTCTGGCTGAATTCGTCGAGAGCGGTGTGCCCGAAACCGAGGCAGACGGCGACCGTATCGTTCATCACGCCCTCAAAGACGCGCAGTTTGGCGGGAATTTGGCGTTTGCCGTTGTCCAGCGTCACTCTGTCGCCGTCACTCAGGCCTTTTTGCGAGGCGGTCGCGCCGTTCACCATGACGGTCATAAGGGCGCCGTCCAGTTCCTTGGCGCGCAGAGTCTTGTTGTTGTAGGGCGGTATGCCGGTCTTGGCCGTGCCGAGGTTCAGCTTGGCAAAGGGGGCGAGGCGGAGCGTGTCCGTGGCCGTCTTGACGGTCAGGGCCTTGGCCATGATATCGGGGCGCAGGGAATAGCCGTCCAGTTCCACCAGGGCGTCGGATTCGGCGGCCTGACCGGCCACCAGCACGTCAAAGCTGCATTTTTCGTGGTACAGGGCCTTGGCCTTCAGCAGGTCTTCAAACAGCTCGAAGCCCAGGTCCTGCCCCATTTGGCGGGCGATGTAGAGCAAGGTGTTGGCGGTGCTGCGGATGTTCTCCTGGGGGATGGAGGCCATGCCGCTGATGCAGTAGATGGTTTTCCCGCAGCCGTAGGGACTTTCCAGGTCGTCGATGCGCTCCAGGCCCATGCCGATGGGCAGGACCAGGTCGCACAGGGCGGCGCTTTCATCCATAAAGGTGGAAAACGACACCTTGAAGGGCACGGCCTTGATGGCTTCGGCGACGGCCGCCGGGTCGGGCAGGGCATACACCGGGTTGGCTTCGTGCATGACAAGCACGGCCGGCGTGTTTTTGCCGGCGAACCAGGAGCAAAGGTCTTTCTTGTACAGCTCGGCCCTGGAGCTTGCGCCTTTCATGGCGACCACGGCCGGGGGCAGCAGAGCAACGCCGCCGACTTTGTTGATGTTGTCGAGCAGGGCGTTGACGGCGAACCCGGCCAGCAGCGGCGCCGCGCCCGAGCCCTGGTTGAACTCCGAGCCCACGACCACGACCGGGGCCTTGGCCGACAGCAGGGCCGTGACCACCTGCTCAAGCTTTTTGGGGTCAACCCCGGTCAGCCTGGCGGTTTCTTCGGGCGTGTACCTGGAGGCCAGGGTTCTGAAGGCGCCGAAATCGCCGGCGTTCGCGACCTTGCCCCGGGCCATGAGCATGTTGGCGATACCCAGGGCCAGAATGCCTTCGGCACCGGGGTAGATGGGCAGCCAGGGACGGGCCACGGCGGCGGTATTGTTCTGCACCGGGCCGGCATAGGCGAAGGTGATGACCGGGGTCTTTTCCTTCACGCCTTTTTCTTCGTTCCTGAAGGGCGCGGCCTGGCCTTCCTTTAACAGGCGGCGGTTGCGGACCACCGTGCCCCAGGATTCGAGCAGGTTCGCGCCGATGGCCAGCACATAGTCGCTGTTTTCAAAGTCATAGCCGAGTTGGGCCTCTATGCCCATCAACTCGCAGGCCTTGGCCGCGCATTGTCCTTCGGAGGGCATGAGGAACACGTCCTCCGAGCCCAGGGCTTTGGCCAGAGCGCTCAAAATCTCGTTGGTGGAGCCGTTTTCGTCTCCCGATATGAAGGCCACCCGGTCCTTGGCTTCTTCCAGCTTGCCTTGCAGCAGTTCGGCGGCCCCGGGCCAGTCGATCTCGGAAAAACCGCCGTCCGGGCCTTTGACCAGCGGGCGTTTGACGCGGCCGGGGCTGTGCATCATCTGCACCTCGGCCACGGCCAGGGAGGAGATCCCCCCGCCCAGAGGATGTTCCGGGGAAGGCAGAACGCGCACCGGGCGCTTATTCACCAGGCGCACGCGCATGGGCGTGCCCGAGGGGTCCATTTTGCTGACGGCGTGAACATAAGTGTTTTCGCCGCCTTCGTTGCGGGGAATCCAGGACCAGTTCTGGGTCCAGATGGCCGCGTCGTCTGTAAATTTCCACACGACCGGGGTGGCGAGAATGCCTGTGCCCGCGCCCGCGATGAATTTCATGAATCCTCTTCTGTCAAGTACCATGGCGCACCCCTTTACTTATGGCAGGTATAGCAGGCGTTGTTGGCAAAAGTGCGTCCCTTGCCGTCATCATAGAAGTGACCGGGGTAGGCGTGGCACTTTTCGCATTCCCACATCTTCATGGTTGTGCGGCTATAGTCGGTCAGCACGTTCGAGGCGACGGGAATGCCCTTGTCCAGCTCTTCCAGCGAGGGGTGGCAGGTCATGCAGAGCTTTTGCGGATTGTCGGGGGCACCCAGGTTGAGCGCGCGGCCGTCCCTGTCCTTCATGGTCAGGTGGCAGGTGTAGCACTTCTGAAAGTGGGCGGCATGGCTGAAGAAGACGTTGTCCGGCTGGTACTGGTGCGTGAGCCAGGGCACTTCCCTGCCGGTATTGACGTATTCTTCGATGAAAGTTTTTTCAGCTTCGTAGGCGGCGACCTCGGCTTTGGCGGAATCGGGGCCGGGCTCGGCTGTCAGGATGTCGCTGTGGCAACTGGCGCAGTTTTCCAGGGTGGGCAGGCCCGAAAAAGAGCCGTCATCCCGGAAGCTGTGACAGTCGACACAGCTTGCGCCCGCCGTATCGGCGTGTACGCTGTGGCTGAAGTAAAAGGGTTGGGATTGTTTGCTGAAGATCAGATCGGGAAATATCCACCACCCGAAAGCCAGCGCCACGATCGCCCCTATAAGGAAAGGCGTTGCGCCGCAGGCACACTTGAGGCGGCAAGACGGGCCGTCCGTACAGTGTTTGTTTTCCTCCATACCCTTATGCCTCACAGCTGGTTAAACGGTGAAAAACGAATATCCGCAAGGTCAGCGGGTCAAGCGCGGATCCTGTGGCCCCTAGCGCCCGTTTCATAAGCGGGCTGATGACGCATGCGGCATCTCTTCTGATAATCGAGGGATTTCTATCCTGTCAAGGTGAAATCTTTCACAAAAGCGGGCAAGGGAGCGTAAAAGCCTCGCCCCAGAGAAGTTTCGCGGACCTGGGCGTCGCCCTATCGTTTTTTTCGATATTCAAAAGGGGATTGAAAAGCTTCCATCAATGGGTAGGCGCGGTCGCGTTCGGCCACCACGGGTTTCAGGCCCGGCCAGGCAACGGCGGGCGCCGGGTCGTCAAAGCGCAGGCCGCCTTCATGTTCCGGGCTGTAGTAGGCGTTGACCTTGTATTGGATCTCGGTGTCCGGCTCCAGGGTCATGTAGCCGTGGGCGAAGCCTTCGGGCACGAAGAAGCGCAGCCTGTTGGACCGGCTGAGCACCAGCCCGTGCCACTGCCCGTACGTGGGCGAACCTTTGCGGATGTCAACGGCCACATCAAAGACCGCCCCGGAAGTCGCCCACACCAATTTGGCCTGGGCTGCCGGCGGTGCCTGAAAATGCAGGCCCCGCACGACTCCCGGCGCGTTGGAACGGGCCGTGTTGTCCTGTATGAAAGGCCGGGGCAGTTTGAGTTTTCCGGCCCAGGAATCACGCCAGGTTTCCATGAAAAAACCCCGCTCGTCCTCGTGCATGTTCAATTCAAGGACAAGCAGGCCCTCAATGGCGGTGGGGTGAATGCGCATGGCCGAACGCTCCTTGCGTCAACGGTGAATCCGCGCCGGACCCGCTTCAGAGAGCGGCAAAAGCGCGTTGGTGAAGGGCTGGGGCGGAGACCGAAAGATACTCCGTCACGGTGAGACTCTGCCTCAAGAGCGGGCTTTTGGCAATGCGCAAGCCGCTGTTTTTGTGAAATTGGATAGCTATCTTGAATATATGATAATCTATATGACTGAAAAAGCTGAATTTAATTATTCCGTCCGGGCTCTAAAGGTCTTGAGAAAGCTGTCGATAAACAAGGTACGGGGATAGTGTGATGAAAGTGCATTCTTTTTATACGCGCCAGATGCTGTTGCGTTATAGCAGACAGCTTGTGGCCGCCAGGCGACTTGCCAGATACGACCGGCTTCTGGGCCGGACGCCGGAGGCGGGGAGCGGAGCG
>JAIRTI010000055.1 GCA_031255035.1 Desulfovibrio sp. | reverse complement strand
TCCGGCGGGATGATGGCGGCATCGAAATCCAGATCGGCCCCGAGGCCGCCCAGCAGGCGCGGCAAATCGCGCGCCAGTCCGTCAGAGACGTCCATTAGGGAGACGCGGGCCGAAGCGTCCCCGTTTTTTTTGGCGTCGGCCTCGTAACGGACCAGCCTGGCTATGGCCTGCCCCTGGGCCAGAAGGGGCTTTGCGCCAAGATGCGCGGCGCAGGCGGACGGCCATGAGGCCAGGGCCTGCCTGCCTTCCCGTTGCAGGGCCCAGAGGCCCACCCGGGCCAGCCCGGCGTCGCCGATAAGAAAAATACAATGGCCGGCCCTGACGCCGCCCCGTCGCAAAAAGGGCGTGCCCGCGTCAGGGGGCCTGCCCCAGACGGTCACGGAAAGGCCGAGCTTTTCGCCTCGAATCAGGTCCCCGCCCGAGAGCGCCATATCAAAGGAAGCGGCCTGCGCGGCCATGCCCTTGAGCAGGGAGTTGAGCCCGGCAAGCGCAAGGGCGGGCGGCAGGATCAGCCCGAGAGAAAAGCCCAGAGGCACGGCCCCGGCCGCGGCCAGATCGCTCACCGCCGCAGCCAGGGCCTTGGCCCCCACCTCTTCGGGCGTGCAGTAGCCGAAAGAAAAATGGACGTCCTCCAGAAAAAGATCCGTGGACAGGGCCAGACGCGGCGACGTCAGGTCGCCGCCTTTGACCGGGCCGCTTCCGGCCAGGGCCAGTTCCGCGCAGTCGTCGCCCCGGCCGTCGGGCACATGCCCCGTACGCGAAGGGAAAAGTCTGTCGATGAGCGCCAGAACCTCGTCTTCGGACAGAGGGGACAGAGGCCGGACGGCGCTTTTTGCGGCGGCGTCGAGTCGCGTGCCGCCGGGGTATACGGATGTCTTTTCAACCATGTCAATCTTCCATGGTAAGATAGGCGGCCATGATGACCTTCAGGCCCACGCCGGGGAAATTGACCCGGACCTTGTCCGGGGGCAGATGCTGCACGATTTTTCCCCGGCCGAAAATCCGATGACGGCAGAATCCGCATTCGCCGGGGCTGGCGAGGCGCCGCTCGCCCTGCCCGATGCCGTTGGCGGGGAGTTGTTCCTCCAAAGGGGCCTCGGGCGTGGAACCCGGACGAGTCCGCGCTGCAAAGACCGGAGCGGCGCTCTTTGTCGCGACAAAGGGATCGGACCCTTCTGTGGTCCGCGTGCTTGCTCTCGCAAAGGGATTTAAGGACGTCTCCCGTTTTTTCTCAACAAGGCCGCCGTGATAGCCTTCCTGCCATTCATCGTACAAGCCGGGCGTCAGTTCGCGCACAAAGGGGCTGGGCAGGCCGGGGATGTTGCCGCCGCTGCCCCTGTCGTACATGGTGGCCGGCACGTACAGGGTGAGGCTGTCCTTGGCCCTGGTGCAGGCCACGTACATCAGCCGGCGTTCCTCTTCGAAATCCTCGGGCCGGGCCATGGCGTGGCGCGAGGGGAAGCGCTCCTCCACCAGGTCGATGATCAGCACGGCGGCCCACTCCAGTCCCTTGGCCGAATGCACGGTGGAAAGCACCACGGCGTCGCCGTATTCTTCCTCCCCGCCGGCCGGGTCCTCAAGGGAGAGATCCGCCACCAGCAGGTCGAGTTCCGTATAGGCCGAAGCAATCTGGATCAGTTGCTCCAGGCCCTGCATACGGCGCGGGTAATCGTCCGGGAACAGGCTCTCAAGGCGAGGCCTGTAGTGTTCCACGATGTTGCTCAACAACAGGGCCGGTTTGGGCCGCTCCTGCCGCATCCGCTCGATGAAGCCCAGATCTTCGGCCAGTTGGGCGTGCCTGACCAGGGCCTTTTTCAGCTCCTTGGCATTGCCGCCGGCAATGAGCCGGTAAATTTTCAGGCAGGTTTTGGGGCCGACCCCGGCGCTCAGTGCCGCCATGCGCGTGAAGGCCGTGTGGTCCAGGGCGTTGAGCACAAGGCGAACAAAGCTCATGACGTCCTTGACGTGCGCCGCTTCGGTATAGCGGATGCCGCCGAACTTGCGAAAGGCCACGCCTATTTTGTTCAGAGCCAGTTCCAGGGCAAAGGAGTGGAAACCGGCCCGGAAAAGCACGGCAATTTCCCCGGGCCGGTACACCCGCAGGAGTTCCACAATGCGCGCCGCCGCCAGTTGGGCCTGGCTGCGATCGGAAAGGGGCCGTATAAGGGCCGGTTTGGCGCTGCCTTCGCGCCGGGTGAACAGATGCTTGGCGTAGCCTTCGGCCGCGTTGGTCAGCACCGCGTTGGAAAGGTCGAGCAGGGGCTGGGTGGAACGGTAGTTTTCCTCCAGCCGGATCAGGCGCGTGCCGGGATAGAGATCGGGAAAGCGCAGAATATTGCGGACATCCGCCCCGCGAAAGGCGTAGATGGACTGCGCGTCGTCGCCCACGACCATGATGTTGCCGGTAAAGGGCGGCACGGACGCCGCGTCCGCTCCGGAAGCCGTCCGAGGCAACGGAGAGCGCGTCGCGTCGGGCGCAAGCCCGGCCACCAGGCCGGCTATGCGCGCCTGCACCGGGTTGGTGTCCTGGTATTCATCCACCATGATGTAGCGGTGGCGCTTGCGGCAGTAAGCCAGGGCTTCGGGCCGGGTAACCAGAGCCTCCTCCAGGGCGAAGAGCAGATCGTCGTAATCCAGCAAATTTTTTTCCCGCTTGTACCGGGTGTAGCTTTCAGCCATGCGCTGCATGGTTTCGACGTGCATAAACAGGTGCGACGCCTCCCGGCGCACGACATCCTCAAGGGGCAATTCCTTGTTGCGGCTCTTGCTCAGCAGGCCGTTGATGGTCTGATTCTTGGGAAAACTCCGGTCGCCCTTGCCGGCCTTCAGTTCCTCGCGGCAATGCTGAAGCGCGGCCATGATGTCGGCGCTGTCCATGACCGTCAGGTTCCGGCCGTAGCCCTCGGGCTGAAAAAGGCGGAGCACGGAGTAGGCGTAAGCGTGGAAGGTGCCGCCCTGCACGGCGGCAAGCCAGGCATGGCTTGGCCCGTTCGCGCCGGGGCCGTATTCCGCCAGTTCCGGCATGCCGCGCTGATGCATCAGACGCCGGGCCCTGTCGAGCATTTCCTGCGCGGCTTTGCGCGTGAAGGTCAGCAAAAGAATGGACGAGGCCGGCACTCCGGACTCGACCAGCCTGGCCAGCCGGTACACGATGGTGCGGGTTTTGCCGCTGCCGGCCCCGGCTATGACCAGCACCGGCCCCTCCAGGGTGGTGGCCGCCTCAAGCTGGGCCGGGTTCAGGTCGCGCGCGTAATCGATCATTGGCTATTCCGGATGCGGAGGGCGAGAACGCCCGGTCTTCGTCCGGCAGAGCGGTTTCGCTATGCGGACTGCGGCATAGTACAGGCGCTGCGGCCGGCTGTCCAGCCGGCCCCGGAGGCATTGCCTTTCGCGGTTCTGTTGTCGAAGCCAATTTGATCGCATGTGGGCTCTGCCCACACCCGCCAGGGCCTTGCCGGCCCAGGACCCGGCGCGTGGGTGGCGGTAGTTGTGCCCTCTTGCGATGTGCAGTTGGAACC
>JAIRTI010000246.1 GCA_031255035.1 Desulfovibrio sp. | reverse complement strand
CCAAACTGAGGGGGTCCGGGGGAAATCATTTCCCCCGGCGGGGTCCGGGGCAGCGCCCCGGCCGCCGGAGGCATTGCCTTTCACAGTTGGCGAATGGGGGGCCGCAAAAAGCTCATAATGATAAATATGTTATCTGTATTTTATTATTTTTTGCATCATTAAGGAGACCATGAAAAATCATGTCAGGTCCGGCCGTTTTTACCGGCGTCATTCTCCAAGGCCCGGAGAACGCAGTTTTCAGGTCGTCATCGGGCAAAGCGACTTGTGGATCACGGTGCGGGCGGATTGCGCTACGGATATGGAAAGGCTCGCCCTTGACCGGGTGCGGGAGGCCCGGACCCAGATCTCCAACTGGGTGCTGCTCGACCCTCTGTTCGGAACCAGCCTGGAACCCGTGTCCGTGCCCGATCACGCCCCGGACCTGATTCGGCGCATGGGACGCGCGGCCTCCCTGATGGGCGTGGGGCCCATGGCCGCCGTGGCCGGCACCGTGGCCGCATACGCGGCCGAGACGCTGTCGCTGGAATCGCCCGACTGTCTTGTGGAAAACGGCGGCGACAGCATGCTGTATTCCACATGTGAACGGGTCGTCGCCCTGCTGCCCGACCCCGGCCGGGCGGACGCGCTCGGCCTCCGGCTCGCCCCGGAGGCCTTTCCGGTATCCTTGTGCGCCTCATCCGCCACTTTCGGACATTCGCTCAGTTTCGGCCGCGCGGACCTGGCCGTGGCGCGGGCCAAAGACGCCTGCCTTGCCGACGCCGCGGCCACCGCCCTGTGCAATATGGTGAGCGCTCCTGACGACGTCGGCCCCGTGGCCGGGCACGCGTCAACCCTCGCCCCTGTCGGCCTTGAAGGCGTGTTCCTCAAATGCGGGGACGCCATCGGCATCTGGGGCGACATGGAACTGGCCTCCTTATGACCCGCCTTCGCGCCGCCCGCCTTCGCTCCAGATGAGGCCGGCGCGATCAACAGGATCCGGAAAACAGACATGAAACAAAGGTGCCCATGAAAGAACCGGAAAATCACTCCTGTCAATGGCTGATCACCGCCGCGGTCATCGTTACCCAGGATGACGGCCGGCGCATACTCGACAACGGCGCGGTGGCCGTCGCGGACGGACGCGTCACCGCTGTCGGCCCGGTCTCGGATTTCGCGGACCTCTCCGTGGAAAAACGCCTTGACCTCGGCAATGCCCTGCTCATGCCGGGGCTGATCAACGCCCATACCCACGTTTCCATGACCTTTTTCCGGGGGCTGGCCGACGACCTGCCGCTGATGAAATGGCTGACGGAATATATCTTTCCGAGAGAACAGCGCCTTGACCCGGACATCGTCGAACTCGGCGCGCTGCTGGGTTGCGCGGAGATGCTGCGCACGGGCGCCACCAGCTTCGCGGACATGTATCTTTTTGAGGATGCCGTGGCCGCCGCCGTGGACAAGGCCGGCCTGCGCTGTCTGCTGGGAGAGGCTGTTTTCGCTTTTCCCACGCCGGCTTCAGCCACGGCGGAGGAGTCCCTGGCCCGGATACGGAGGCAGGCGGAACGCTACAAGGCCCATCCGCGCCTGAGCGTGGCCGTCATGCCCCACACGGTCTACACCACGACACCCGAAATTCTGGCGGCCTGCCGGGACCTGGCGGACGATCTCAAGCTGCCCGTACACATCCACCTCGCCGAAACCCGGAGCGAGGTGGAAAGCTGCCTTGAGCAACACGGGCGGCGGCCCGTGGCCTATTGCCGCGATCTGGGCCTGTTGCGCCCCTCAACCAGCGTGGCCCACGGCGTGGAACTGAACGACGGAGAGCTGGACATTCTGGCCCAGGCCGGAGTTACCGTGGCGCATAACCCGCGCAGCAATATGAAACTGGCGTCGGGCGTGGCGCCCGTGCCCGGCATGCTGTCCAGAGGGATGCTGCCCGCCCTGGGCACGGACGGCGCGGCCAGCAACAACGCCCTCAACATGTTCGCGGAAATGAGCGCCTGCGCCCTGCTGCACAAGGTGCGCGGCCTTGACCCGACCCTGTGCCCGGCCCAGATCGTTCTTGATATGGCCACGCTGGGCGGGGCAAAAGCCCTTGGCCTGGAAGGACTGGGCAGGATAACGCCGGGCGCGCCGGCCGACATGATCGCCCTTGATCTGTCCAGCCCCAATCTTCAGCCGCTTTACCGCCCGGTTTCGCACCTGGTTTACGCGGCCAGCGGACACGAGGTGATGATGACCATGGTCGACGGCAGGCCGCTGTACCACAACGGGCAATGGCTGACCATCGACTACCCGCTGCTGCTCAAAGAAGCGGCCAAGCTCAAAAAATGGGCCGGCGTCCCCTCCATGCCTTTGTCCGCAGGCGCATACTAAAGCATGCCTCCGGCGGCCAAAGGGGCGCTGCCCCTTTGGAATCCCCGCCGGGGGAAATGATTTCCCCCGGACCCCCTCAGTTGGGCTACGACACGAGGCACTCAAATGAGGGGTCCAGGGGAAATCATTTCCCCCGGACCCCCTCAGTTTGGATTCCGGCTGTGCGTATCAAAAGGGCACAACGATCAGCCACTCAATCGCCGGGTCCAGGTACGAAGCTGGGGCCGGCAAGGCCCTGGCGGGTGTGGGCAGAGCCCACATGCGATCAAATTGGCTTCGACAAAATTTAGAATTGCCGGTATTTCAAAGTCAGGGCACCGCGTTGTCGGGGAGGTTGCGGTAGGGTGAAATGGCGCGCAGCCTGGCGATAATCTCGGGCAGTTTTTCGGCCACGAAATTGACTTCCTCCCTGGTGTTATAGCGGCAGAGGGACAGGCGCACGGAGCCGTGGGCGTAAGTGAAGGGCACGCCCATGGCCCGCAGCACGTGCGAGGGCTCCAGGCTGCCGGAGGTGCAGGCCGAGCCCGAGCTGGCGCAGATGCCGTACTGGTCGAGCAGCAGCAGGATGGCCTCGCCCTCCACGTATTTAAAGGAAATGTTCATGGTGTTGGGCAGGCGGTTTTCCGGGTCGCCGTTCAGGATGGCGTCGGGTATGCCGGAGAGCAGGCGTTGCTGCAAATCGTCGCGCAGGACGCGCACCTGGGTGTTTTCCACCTCAATGTGGCGGCCCGCGAGTTCGCAGGCCGCGCCGAGGGCGACAATGTTGGGCACGGCCTCGGTGCCGGCCCGGCGGCCGCGTTCCTGGTGCCCTCCGCGCAGAAAAGGCCTGAAGGGCGAGCCCCGGCGCACGTATAGGGCGCCGACGCCTTTGGGGGCGTGCAGTTTATGGCCGGAAAGGGCCAGGTAATCCACAGGCAGTGTGGCGAGATTGATGGGAATTTTGCCCACGGCCTGCACGGCGTCCACATGGAACGGAATGCCGCGTTCGCGGCAGACGGCCCCCACTTCGGCGACGGGATAGATGTTTCCGGTTTCGTTGTTGGCGTACATCATAGAGACAAGGGCCGTATCTTTGGTGATGGCCCGCGTCAGTTCATCAACGCTGATGCGTCCTTTGCCGTCCACCCCCAGAAAGCTGACGGCGTAGCCCTGTTTTTCGAGGTATTGGCCGAGGGAGAGCACCGCCGGGTGCTCGACTCTGGTGGTGATGAAGTGCTTTTTTTCCGGCTGGGCCCGCAGGGCCGACATGATGGCCGTGGAGTCGGATTCCGTGCCGCAGGACGTGAACAGGATTTCCTCGGGCGCGGCCCCGAGCAGCCCGGCCACCTGTTGCCGGGCTTTTTTCAGGGCTTTTTCGGACGCGCCGGCAAAGCGGTACATGCTTGAGGGGTTGCCGTACTCGCCTTTCAGATACGGGAGCATGGCCTCAAGGACTTCCGGGGCCACGGCCGTGGTGGCGTTGTTGTCGAAATACAGTATTTTCGCGCTCATGCCGCTTCCACCTCTTTGACGGTGATGTCCGCTTCAACCTGGTCCCGCAAGGTCTGCTGCACGAAGCCCTCAATGGTCAACCGGCTTGAAGGGCAACTGGTGCACATGCCGCGCAAGGCGACGCTGACCACCTTGCCGTCAATGTCCACAAGCTCGATATCGCCGCCGTCCTGGTTGAGGCGCGGGCGGATGATTTCATCAAGCACGGTCATGACGCGCTGCATGCGCTGCACGTTGGACA
>JAIRTI010000088.1 GCA_031255035.1 Desulfovibrio sp. | reverse complement strand
TTTGGCGTCGGCTTTCTGGGCGGTGCCGGTTTTGCCGCCGACAACCAGGCCGGGTATGCGCGCCTGTTTGCCGGTGCCGCCCTGTTCTTCAACCACCTCGCGCAGCATGGCCCGCACCTTCCGCATGGTGGCGGCCGAGAAAATCGTTTCGCCGTTTTCCCCGGCCCTCTGATGGTCCGGGGAAGCCGGTTCGCCCACGCGACATTCTTTGCCGTCATCCATAACCAGAGTCAGATCGCGTTTCACGCCGTCGCTGGCGAGGCACAGGTAAGCCTTGGCCATCTGGGCGAGGGTGGCGGAAAAACTCTGCCCGAAGGCTGCGTTGGCCAGGTCTATTTCGGCCCATTTGGACGCGGGGCGCAGAATGCCCGTGGCTTCGCCGGCCAGCGGCAGCCCCGTGGCCTGGCCGAAGCCCAGCCGCCTGAGATAGTTGTAATAGCGCTCCGCGCCGAGCATGATGCCTATCTTGGCCGCGCCGATGTTGCTGGAGACGTGCAGTATTTTTTCCACCGTGAGGCGGGAATAGGGGTGAGTGTCGTGGAGCGTGTGCCGGCCGAGCTTCCACTTGCCGTTTTCACAATGGATCAGCGTTGAGGGTTCGACAAGCCGCTCTTCAAGGGCGGCGGCGATGAGGAAGGACTTGATGGTCGAGCCCTGTTCCAGGCGGTCCATGGCCAACCTGTTGCGCCTGTCCGGCGGGGGCGTCGCCCCGACATTGTTGGGATCGAAAAAGGGATACTGGGCCCAGGCCAGTATTTCTCCGGTGGGCACGTCCACCACCAGGCAGCCGCCCCAGCGGGCGCCGAACTTTTCCACGTTTTCGGCCAGGGCTTCCTCGGCGAAAAACTGCACCTGGGTGTCGATGGTCAGGCGCACGTCGCGGCCGCGCAGATCCGTCAGCGTTCCCGAGCCGCTGGTTATGAGGCGTCGGCCCGAGGCGTCGCGTCCAACGACGCGGGTGACTTCCCGCCCAGTCAGTTCTTCCTCAAAAGCTTTTTCCAGCCCCTCGATCCCCTTGTCGTCGATATCAACGAAGCCGAGCAACTGTCCGGCGAGATGGCGGTAAGGGTAGACCCGTTCGGTCTCGGTATCCAGATACACGCCGGCCAGTTTCAGATCCTTGACCTTTTCGGCCGTATGGAAGTCGACTTTGCGCTTCAGCCAGACAAAGCGTTTGTCCCCCTTGAGCAGCCGGGCCAGGCGGTCGGCGGGAATATCGAGGACGCCGGAGAGCCTGGCCGCGCTTTCCTCCCTGTCTCGGATCAGGTCAGGATTGGCCCATACGGAGCTGCATTCAACGCTGCGGGCGATAACATTGCCGTTGCGGTCCAGGATGTTGCCGCGCACGCCCCGGACGAATTCCGTGGCGATGTGCTGTCGCTTGGCCATGGCCGCGTATTCCGGGCCTTTGACTATTTGCAGGTAATAGGCGCGGCCCCAGAGGACCGCCCAGAGCAGAGAAAAGACAAGGGCGACGGTCCAAAGGCGGATGCGGTTCCAGTCCGGGGACGGTCCATTGTTTGACGCGGCCTGGCCTTTGTCCGGCGGACGCCTGACAGCGGCGCGCCGTGATAACACGCCGTCACGCTCCTGCCTGACGGAAGAGCGCCCGCTGCCGGCGCTTCTTCCGCCGACGCTTCTTCTGTCGGAAGAGCGGTATTTTTGCGATGGCGATCGACGTCCGAACACAATGCCCTCTCAAGGGGTAGCGCCGCCGAGCGGCTGTTCCAGTCTGCGTATCTGTCCGGGCCTGGCCGTGCCAAGCCCGAGGACTTCCGCCTTTTTCCCAAGCTCGTGGGGGGACAGGAGGAGTTCGCGCTCAACGCCGAGTTTGGCGTTCAGATCGAGTTCCCGGTCAAGCCGCTGCTGCAATATCCGCTCACGATACGCCAGCTTGGTGCGCTCGATATTGAGCCACACCAGGGTCAGCGCCAGGGCGGTCAGGCAGGCGGCAGCGATAATCAGGGGCAGTATCAGGCGCTGCCCCTCCCCGGAGACCAGCCCGGCCCTGGCGGCGTTGTTGCCGCGTCCGTCAGGCATGGCCGATCCTTTCGGCAACCCGGAGTTTCGCGCTGCGCGCCCTCGGGTTGGCGGCCCGCTCGGCTTCCGACGGACCTGTGGGCTTTTTCGTCAGGACCTTCAAGCGGGCGGCGCGCCCGCAGACGCAACGCGGGACATGTCTCGGGCAGCGGCATCCAGTAGCTTCATCCCTGAAAAAATGTTTGACCATGCGGTCTTCAAGCGAATGAAAGCTGATGACGGCGACGCGCCCACCCGGATTCAACAGGTCCGGGGCCGCCCGCAGAAACTCCTTCAATTCGTCCAGTTCCCGGTTCACGGCCATGCGCAGAGCTTGAAAAGTTCGTGTTGCCGGGTGGTTGCGCGACGCGGCCCGCCATTTGGCCGGGTAGGCCCGCTCGACGACGGCCGCCAGCGCGCGGGTCGTCTCGATGCGCCCCCTGGCGCGGGCGTCTTCGATGGCCCTGGCTATGCGGCCGGCCTGGGGTTCTTCGCCATACTCCCTGATGATGTCCCTGAGCGCCTGTACCGGGGCCTCATTCACCAGGGCGGCGGCGTTTTTACCGTGGCCGGCGTCCATGCGCATATCCAGTGGACCGTCCTCCCTGAAGCTGAAACCGCGCTCCGGCGCATCCAGTTGCAGCGAGGAAACGCCGATATCCGCCAGGATAAAATCAAGCCCGGGCCAGCCAAGCTCCGCAACGGCCCCGGCGCAGTCGGAAAAGGCGCGGTGGCTGGCGCGCACGGCGTCGCCGAAAGGGGCGAGGCGTCCGGCGGCCAGGGCCAGGGCCTGGCTGTCGCGGTCCAGCCCCAGTAAGCGCACGTCATGAGCGCCGGCGGCCTTGGCCTTGCGCATCACGCCTTCGGCGTGGCCGCCAAGGCCGAGAGTGGCGTCGAGACAGCGCATCCCGGGAAAAGGCTGAACGTATTCAAGTATTTCCGCCAGGAGCACCGGGATGTGCAGCCGGCTCGCCTCACCGAACCCGTACACGGCCGCCGCCTCTAGAAACCGAAGTCTATGCCGGTTTCGGCAATGGCCTGGGCCACATCGTCGAAATCCTGGGCCAGAACGGGTGCCAGGCGCTCCGGCGACCAGATCTCAAAGCGCGGCCCCTGGCCGACGAAGGTCGCCTCGCGATCAATACCGGCGTATGCCATGTGCGCGCGCGAAAGGCGGATGCGCCCCTGGGCGTCGACGGCCATGTCCTCGGCGCCCCCCAGCACCAGACGGCGAAAATCGCGCACCCTGCGCGGGGCATTTTTGATGCGGTTCATCTTGTGCTCAAAATCTTCCCAGTCAGGGAAGGGAAAGCCCACAACGCAGCCGTCGTATGTGGTCAGCACGACCCGGCCTTCGGGGGTTCGTGAAAAAAGAATATCACGAAACTCCGGAGGGAGCATGAGCCGACCCTTCGGGTCGGCATTGCGTAAGATTCGGCCGCGAAAATACATGGTATGCCTCTGGCGTCGGGCGGAAATTTCCTCCCACCTTTTACCACTTTTTCCCACATTCCTCCATTTATCTTCTTGTGTCAAGGCAAAAATAGATACGGAAGGCTTTTACCATTCGCCCAGAATGATGCGGACTTCCAGGAGATCGCCGTTCGCTTCCTTAAATCAGTGGTTCCATAATGCTCATTTTGATGAAGCCAATTCTGTTTGCATGTGGGCTCCGCCAACAGCGCCAGGCCGCCGGCCCCCAACTCCGTCCCTGGACCCGGCGAATGGTGTGCCGGAGCATTTCACACATGCAACGCTCTGCAAGGATTTGTCCGCAAATCCTTGCCGCGAAACAGGCGCAGGCGGGCTTTGCCCGCCGTGAAAAACAGCGGCAACATCACAGAAATGACGAGTGAAGACGGAAAAGCGAGGATAGCGAGTTTGTTCAGACATTACTGAACGGGAGCGGATTAGAGCATTGCATACGTGAAACGCTCTGCAAGGATTTGTCCGCAAATCCTTGCCGCGAAACAGGCGCCGGCGGGCTTTGCCCGCCGTAAGCGAACTGTTTCAAGCGTTAATTGCTATAGTCCGGCTGTGGCTGGTCGTGGATGGACGGCTCATCGACAGACGCACTGTTGGTGAACTGTTGGTGTCAAATACTTTAAAAAGTCTCTATTGGCAATAGAATTTTCCTCAACAAATCCTTCCCGTATTTTGCTTCAAAAAATCATTCGCTATTTA
>JAIRTI010000224.1 GCA_031255035.1 Desulfovibrio sp. | reverse complement strand
CCCACATGCGATCATATTGGCTTCGACAAAATTAGAATTGCTGCAGTGTCCGCTCAAGAGTGTCCGCTCAAGCGTTGCTTTTTTTTTGCGCAACGTTTAGCATTCAGACTCAGCTTTCTCTTGTATGGCGCATGGTTGGGCCATGCCTTGCGCGATCCTCTTTTTTTCTGTGGAGGCAGGTCATGCGGAATGACGAGTACGAGGGCGGCACAGGCGGCACGGGCGGTCCGGGCGGCACGGACGGCGCAGACACTGGCCCTGGCCGCGTTACGGGCCTTGACCCTACCGGGGCGGCCTTGCCCCGGATACCGGGGGTCGCCACCTGGGTCTGGGACGTTGAAGCCGATTCATGCGTCTTTTCGGCGGAATGGGCGGAAATTCTCCGGCAGGATCCGCAAGATCTGCCGGAACGTATCAGCGCCGCATGGTGGTGGGGGCGGGTACACGAAGGCGATATTGATGATCTGAAAAAGGCCTCCAAAGATGTGCTTGAAGGCCGTTGCCACAGCTTTGACGTGGTGTTCCGCGTCCAGCGCAACGACGGTTGCTGGACCTGGCTGATCAGCAAGGCCGTGGTGTCTGAGCGCCGCGACGGCATTCCGCGATATGTTACCGGAATTATTGCTGAAATTTCACGCCTGCGCACGGACGCCAAGTTCCAGCAAGGCAAAGCCGGCGTGGGGGAAATAAATTACCACGCCATGCTGGAGAACTCCCCGGACCTTTATGTGCGTATGGACCGCGAGCTTTTCCCGGCCTATATCAACCCGGTGGCGGCCCGGTACATGGACCGCGAACGGAATGAATATTCCTACTCGGACAAACTCAAGGATTTGAAGCTTGAACCCAGGCAACTCGCTTTTTTGCAGCGCTGCGTAAGCCGGGTCTTTGACGAGGGCGCGACCGTGCGCGAACTGGTCACCTTTACCACGGCCCGAGGCGTCGAGGCCACGGGCGAATATTCCTTCTGGCCCGAATATGACGGCGAGGGCAACATCATCTTCGCCATGAGCCAGTTCAGAGACCTCACCGATCATATCGAGGCCGAGCAGCGCGCCCGCCTGAACGAGAGACGCCTTGCCGCCTTGTACCACCTTACCCAGATGGACAACGCGCCCGAGGCCGAAGTTCTGGATTTCGTCATGGACAGCCTGTTGCGTCTGACCCACAGCAGCAGCGGCTTTATGTTCTTTCCCGGCACGGACGATCCCCTGGGCCGGGGCTATATGCTCTGGTCTGACGATCACGCCTGTTTTTTTGCCGAAGGCTGCGCGGCCACGCTTGAGAGTTTTCCCGAAGACCTGCTCTGCCTGGTCAGCGACGGCGGCGGCGGCGCGCATTACCGCCGCATGCGCAACGGCGACGGACAAAGCCCGGTTCATATTTCCTTTGGCGGCCGGATGCCCGTGATGCGCAGCCTTATCGGCCCGGCCATGGAAGGGGAGCGCGTGGTCTGCATAGCCGGGGTGTGCAACAAGGAGACCGACTACGAAGACGCCGACATGCAGCAGCTTGAAACATTTATCAACGGCGCCTGGCTGGTGCTCAGACGTCAGCGTCTTATGCGCGAGTTGCAACGGGCCAAGGAGGCGGCCGAGCACGCCAACCGCGCCAAAAGCGAATTTCTGGCCAACGTCAGCCATGAACTGCGCACGCCGCTCAACGGCATGTTGAGCATGCTCCAGTTGCTGGAACTTCTGCCCATGACCGGGCAACAGCGCGAATACGTGCGCACGGCCTGCAATTCAGGCAAGTCGCTGCTCAGGATCATCTCCGATATTCTTGACTTCTCCCGCATGGAATCCGGGAAAATGGAACTCAAGCCCGAGCTGTTCGACTTCAAGGCGACGGTGGCTTCGGTGATGAGCCTGTTTGCCGCCGAAGCCGCGGAAAAAGGACTGGCCTGCTCTGTCAATTTTGACCCGGCGATTCCCGATCTGCTTGTGGGCGATGACGCCCGCGTCAGGCAGATCATGTTCAACCTGGTCGGCAATGCCATGAAATTTACGGAACACGGCGCCATCACCGTGGACTGCGCCTTGCTGCCCGCCCGGAGCAACGGGCGCGAACGCGTCTATATCGCCGTGTCGGATACGGGCATCGGCATCGCCCACGAGCAGCAGAACGTGATTTTCGATCCCTTCACCCAGATAGACAGTTCCTCAACCCGTAAATATCCGGGCACCGGGCTGGGCCTTGGCATCGTGAAGAGCCTGGTGGCCCTGATGGACGGGGCGATCACCGTTGAGAGCGAATTGGGCGCGGGCGCCACCGTGCATTGCTCCCTGACCTTTGGCGCGCCCGACCAGGCCATGCGGGTCCGCCCGCTTGCTCAGGATGTGAAGGACGGGCAATGCCGGGACCAGCTTGCGGAAACGTGCCTGGATATTCTGGTGGCTGAGGATGACGATGTGAGCCGTTTTGCCGTCAAGGCTTTTTTGCAGCGCGCGGGGCACAGGCCCTTTTGCGTGAGCAACGGCCGCCAGGCCCTGGAAGCCATGACCCTGCACCGCTTTGACTGCCTGTTTACCGACATTCAGATGCCGGACATGGACGGCCTTGAAGTGGTGCGGCGCATCCGCACGAACAGCATGGACGATATCGAACCCTCACCCCCGCTAAGGGACATGCTGGCGGATTACCTGGACGAGACCGGGCTTAAGCCGGCGGCGCCGGAGTCCGACATCCCGATTGTCGCGGTATCCGCCCACGCCATGTCCGGCGACAAGGAGCGTTTTTTGGCCCAGGGTGTGGACTTTTACATCGCAAAACCGATCATCATGAGCGAGTTGACCGAGACCCTGCTCCGCATAGGGCAGCGCCGGCAATTCTCATTATGAGCCTTTTCGCGGCCCTTTCTCCGCCAGGTGTGAAAGGCGATGCCTCCGGCGGCCGGGGCGCCGCCCCGGACCCCGCCGGGGGAAATGATTTCCCCCGGACCCCCTCAGTCGGGTTCCGACTGAACGCAGCAACATGGCAACACTCCCGTCGCCCAATCGCCGGGTTCAGGGACGGAACTGGGGCCGGAACTGGGGCCGGAACTGGGGCCGGCAAGGCCCTGGCGGGTGTGGGCAGAGCCCACATGCGATCTAACTGGCTTCGACAAACTATTGAATCAGCGTTTTCTTAACTTTGCCGGCAAACAAAAACGGGGACCGCGAGGTCCCCGTTCTCAGGCAATTGAAACATCCGGGCTGTCCTGAGCGCTCCGGGAAGAAGGCCAGGCCGTCTTCACAGCCCTCTGGAGCGGCGCGCGGGTCCGGGTTCCGGGGCGGTTAAGCCCCGGAACGTAAACCCGTCTTGAAGGCGTGGCTAGAAGCTGTAACGGAAGGAGATTTGGGCCTTCCAGGCGTCGTCGTGCTCGTGGAACTTGCCGACGCGGTTGGGGTCGTTTTTGTACCGGGACCAGGTGGCCTTGTCGGAGTCAAGGCGCAGCCAGCCGAGTTCGAGAACGGCGGTCAGGTTTTCGTAGATCTTGTACTGGTGGTCGAAGTTTACTTCAAACACGGAGTCTTCGTCGGTCAGGTAGATACGGTCGGCGG
>JAIRTI010000223.1 GCA_031255035.1 Desulfovibrio sp. | reverse complement strand
GAAAGTCTTTTTTGCGTGATCAAACGCCGGCGTGTGCCGGCCGGAGGAAAGCGAGTGCGTATTCTTATTATCGGTTCGGGCGGCCGCGAGCACGCCCTTGCCTGGAAGATCGGCCAAAGCCCCGTACAGCCGGAGATTTTCATCGCCCCCGGCAACGGCGGCACCGCTCAGGAAGGCACGAACATAGCCGTTTCCGACGCGGACATCCCCATGCTCATGCGGCTTGTTGCCGAGAAAAACGTCGACTTTGTGGTGCCGGGCCCGGAACTGCCGCTGGTCAAGGGCATTGCGGACGCCTGCGAAAAGGCCGGGGTGCTCTGTTTCGGCCCTCGGGCCTATGCGGCCCGGCTTGAAGGCTCAAAATCCTTCGCCAAGAGCATCATGCGGGAAGCAAACGTGCCCACGGCGGATTTCGCGGTTTTCACCAGCTATGCGGAGGCCGAAAGCTACGTGCGCTCGCGTAACGCGCCGCTGGTCATCAAGGCTGACGGCCTGGCCGCCGGCAAGGGGGTGGTGGTGGCCAGGGACTGTCAGGAGGCGCTTGACGCCCTGCGCGCCATGATGATCGAAAAAGTCTTCGGCCTTGCCGGCGAAACCGTGGTCATCGAAGAGACCCTCATCGGCGAGGAAGCCACCTTTCTGGCTTTCTGCCAGGGCGACACCGTCATCCCCCTGCCTTCGGCGCAGGATCACAAGGCCGCCTGTGACGGCGACACCGGCCCCAATACCGGCGGCATGGGCGCTTACAGCCCCGCGCCAATCCTCCCGGAGAGCCGCTACCCGGAAATCATCGGGACCGTCGTCCGGCCGGTGATGCGGGCGCTGGAGGCGCGTGGCTGTCCGTATTCGGGCATTCTGTATGTCGGCTTGATGATCACCCCTGACGGGCCCAAGGTTCTGGAATTCAACGTGCGCTTCGGCGACCCGGAATGCCAGCCCCTGCTTGCGCGGCTTGAGGGCGACCTTCTTGAGGTCATGCTGGCCTGCGCCAAGGGGCGTCTGCATGAAGCCAGGCTCGCCTGGACGAAGGAAACGGCCCTGTGCGTGGTTGTTGCGGCCAAAGGCTACCCGGGCCCCTATAAAACGGGTATGAACATTTCGGGTATCGCGGCGGCCGAAGAGACGCTGCCCGGCAAAGTCAAGGTCTTTCAGGCGGGTACGCGCCCCGTGGGTAACAATATCCACTCTTCCGGCGGAAGGGTTCTCGGCGTGACCGCCCTGGGGGCGGACCTGGCCTCGGCCCGGAAAAACGCCTATGAAGCCGTGGCCCGCATCCGCATGGAAGACGCTTTTTTCCGTCGGGACATCGGCAGCAAGGGTCTGCGCGCCTGCCTGGCCTGCGACGTGTAAGGACGCAGCAATTCTAATTTTGTCGAAGCCAATTTGATCGCATGTGGGCTCCGCCCACACCCGCCAGGGCCTGGCCGGCCCCAGTTCCGTCCCTGGACCCGGCGATTGGGTGGCTGATCGTTGTGCCCTGTTGCTACGCGCAGCCGGAACCCAAGTGCTGCCCTGTTGATACGCGCAGCCGGAACCCAAACTGAGGGGGTCCGGGGCAGCGCCCCGGCCGCCGGAGGCATTGCCTTTCACAGTTGCGAAGGGGGGGCCGCAAAAAGCTCATAATGAGAATTGCTGGTAAGGACGAGCCGGCGTCGGGCGCGGAAACGGCGTTTTTTTCCTGAGGCGCTGAACGGGACAAGCAAAGAGAGGGTTTTCATGGTCATGGTCGGCATTTTTATCGGCAGTATTTCAGACGAGGAAAAGATCCGGCCCTGCGCGGAGGTTCTGGCGTCCCTCGGCATCAGCCATCGCTTTACCGTGACCTCGGCGCACAGAACGCCGGAGCGCACGGCCGCGCTGGTGGCCGAGTTGGAAGCCGACGGCTGCCGGGTTTTCATCTGCGCGGCCGGCATGGCCGCCCACCTCGCGGGCGCTGTGGCGGCAAAAACCATACGGCCGGTCATCGGCATTCCGGTGTCGGCCTCGGCCCTGGGCGGTATGGACGCTTTGCTGTCCACGGTAATGATGCCTCCGGGCTTTCCGGTGGGCACGGTGGCCCTGGACAAGGCCGGGGCCAGAAACGCGGCCTGGTTCGCGGCCCAGATTCTGGCCCTTGACGACGCCGCTCTGGCCGGGCGGCTGCATGAGGCGCGTCAGGGTTTTGTCCGGAGCGTGGAAGAGGCGGCCGCCCGCCTTGAGGCTGGATCGTGAACCGGCTGGCCGTCATCCTGGCCGCGAGCCTCGCTTTTGCCGGCTGCGGCGGCAAACAGCCGGCCCCGATAGTGGCCCTGGCGCTTGACGGGCCGCCCCTGGCGCTTGTGGGCGAATACGCCGGCATGTACCTTGAGGGCAGCCTGGATCGCGGGGTCATGGCCGGCAAAGGGCGTCTTTTTCTCGGCGCGGTTGATGAAGCGGGGCAAAGTTTCGAGTGCGAGGCCTCGTTCAACTCCATGCCCACGGAAAAAGGGCGGGTGCGCGGATTTCTGCTCTGCGGCCGGGGAAGAAAACTGCCCGCGTCCTTGCGCAATGTCGGCCCGGATCAGGGAGTTGGCATTGCCAGAGAGAGAGACAAAGGCGATCTGATGATTTTCTTTTATCACGCCTCCCTGGACGAGGCCCGCAGGCGCTTTCCTTCGGTGAAGGCGGATATCGAACAGGCCAGGGCCATGCAGCAGCAATTCTCATTTTGATGAAGCCGGCCG
>JAIRTI010000147.1 GCA_031255035.1 Desulfovibrio sp. | reverse complement strand
ACGTTCAGCCGGAACCCAAACTGAGGGGGTCCGGGGGAAATCATTTCCCCCGGCGGGGTCCGGGGCAGCGCCCCGGCCGCCGGAGGCATTGCCTTTCACAGTTGGCGAATGGGGGGCCGTAAAAAGCTAATCATGAGAATTGCTGGTCCGTGATGCGTTGCCGGGTTCAGCCCAGGTAGAGCTTTTTCCATTCGTCAAGGAACAGCAGGGCGGCCTCGGCGTCGGAAAGCAGGCCTTTTTTGCCGCGAACCGCGGCGATCACGTCTTCAAAGCCGGCGCTTGGCGGCAGGCGCAGTTCATCCATGAGACTTTCCACGGCGGCGCGCGCGTCTTCGGGCATGTTGTCCGGCCAGGCCACGCCGGCGCGTTTGCCGAAACCGGGGAAGGTCTCGGCGCAATAGGCGAGCAACTGGCGCATGCGCGCGGCGTAATCATGCTCGGCCAGGACCCTGGCCCTGCCGCGCGCGGCCACGGACCGGCGCTCGTCCGGGCGGGCCAGGTAGAAGGCTATTTTCTCCCGCAATTCCTCCATGCTGCCGAAGGTGGCCAGTTCATCCGGGGCGAACAGTTCCGGCATGAGGCCGCGTTCGTCCACCAGTTGAAACGCGCCGCACGCGGCAACCTCAAAGGTGCGCGGGTTGACGAAATCGCCATGGCTGACAAGGTTTTCGGTTCGGATGCTGGAGTGCAGGTTGATGTTGATGTCCGAGGCGTTGAAAATCCGCACGCAGTCCTCGGAGCTGATGCGCGCCCCGCCGCGCTGCACCAGGGGCGCGAGGCGCGGTTCGTCCTCCCATTCGGTGCCCCATATTTTCAGCCCTTGATCCTTAAGGGCGAGAAAGGCGCTGCGCCGGTTCGGGTAGCCCGCGCCCACAAACGAAAGGGGCGAGCCGAACTCCCTGCGCTCGTCTTCGTCAAGGGCAAGGGCTTTATGCACGGAGGGCAGCGCGGCCAGGGGCAGATACAGGGAATGCTCGACGCCGATTTTCGTCAGTTCCCCGGTAAAAGGCTCTTTCTGGATGACGGCGAACACGTCATAGTACGGGGCGAAAGCCCGCCAATACGTGAACAGCCGGAAATCCTCGACAAACCACATGGCCGTGAGCACGCCCTCCCGGCGAAGGCGTTTCAGGGCCTGGCGGCCCATGGGGGCCTGGGCCAGGCAGAGCACCAGATCCGGCGCGAAGGCTTCCGCCTTGCTCAGGACGGCTTGCGAAACGAACCGCAAATAGTCGTCCTGGAGGCGGTCAAGGCGGGCGGCGCCGACCTTCAGGTTCTTCAGGGCAGTAAACGAGGCATAAAACTCCGGCGCTTCAAAAGTTTCCACAAGGCATCCCGCCTCGACCAGCCCCTGTACGGCGAAGCGGCCGATGGGCAGGGAGCCGCCGTAAAACGGCAGCACGACAAGCACGCGCAGCATAATTATCCCTTTGTCCAGTTGGGCGGCAGCATCCAGTTTTTTTCCGTGTACAGGTATTCGGCCAGGTCCTGCCGCATGAAGGGCGTCACGCTTCCGTCCGCGCCGAAATGGGCGGACAGGCCGGAACGCAGTTCCCGGCGGGCGTCCTGATAGGGGTCGCCGCCGTCGACGTTTTTATAGGTCACGCCCATATCGTCCAGCATGGAAACGCAGCCGATAAGTCCTTCGGGCCAGGACTCGCCGCGCCTGCCCGCAAGATGGGCCAGAAAGCCGGCCTCGGCGAAGGGGCTGAGGCAGACTGTCTTGTTGGGGCACGGAGCGCTTTCAAGGCAGGGCGAGCAGGGCGGAAGGGCCTGCCAGACCGTATGGCCGAAGCCGTACGGCCCCGTCTCCCAGCACCATGCCGACGAAAGAAAAAACGCCTGCACGGGCGTGCCCAGGTGCGCGGCCAGATGCATGGCCCCGGTATCCGGGGTGACAAGCAGGTCAAGGCTTTGCAGTAGTTCCGGCAAATCGGTCAGAGCGGTCTTTCCCGTCAGGTCGGCGGTTTTTTCCACGGTTTGGGCCGGCAGTTCGCGCCTCAGCCGCCGGGCCAGCGCGCCTTCGGACTTTGAGCCGATGCAGACGATTTCCGGCCCGCCCCTGGCCTGGAAAATAGCCTGGACGCAGTTCGCCAGCACCGGAGGCGGGAGCGAGCGCCGCGATTCCCTCCCGGCCATGACGACGCCGATGCGCTGACGGCCCGAAGCCCTGGGGATGGGGTTCACCGTTTCCGGGGCCACGGGCGAAGGGTGCAGCAGCGCCCAGAGGTCGGCCAGGTTCAGCGGGGAAAAGCGCCTGTCCGCCATGAGATTGAAGCTGATCGACGGCCACCGGCCGCTCATGTCCTGGCCGTTGACCCGGGCGTAGCCCCGGCACTGATCGGCGTCGAAAAGCGAGGCGCAGGCAAAGGACAGGGGGCTGAAATTCAAAAAATAAACGTCTTCAAAAACGAGGGCGCGCAAAGCGGCAAAGGTTCGCCGGGCGGCGGCCATGACCGCCTCCGGGCTGCGGGCGCCCCGGTGTGCGGGCAGCGTGTGCAGTATGGCCCGTGGATAGAGCAGGCGGGCCAGGGCGGCCAGCGACTCGTCAAGGCACAGGTGCAGTTCGCGGCCGTCCTCGGCCAGAACGCTGAGCAGCAGGCGTTTGGTCTGTATCAGGTCGCCGAAGCGGGCGAGTTGAAACACGAGAACACGGCGCATAGGCTTTGTCCTGTAGCAATTAACGCTTGAAACAGTTCGCTTACGGCGGGCAAAGCCCGCCTACGAAAATTTCACGGGCCTTGCCGCGCTTCGTTTCGCAAGGCCAGAGCATTTTACCGCAATGAGTAATTTCAATGTGAAAATGCTCTAAAACAGCCTGGGCAGCCAGCCTCTGGCGCTGAGAAAGGTATAGATGACTCCGAGCGCCGCCCCGAAAAACAGAATGCGCACCAGCGACGAGGATGGACGGAAAAAAAGGAACCCACGGGGGGCGGGCGGCTTCCGGCCTTTTGCCTTGGCATCGGGCTTGTCTTTGTCGAGAAAGCCGAGAGGAGCGGCCTTTTCCTTGCCGTCAGGGAGGACGCCCTCAGCCTTGATTGGCCCGTCGTAGTCGCGTTCGCGCACGGTGAGGCTGATCCAGTTCGGATTGCCCATGGAGTCTTCATCGGGTACGCAACCGTCGCAGAGGGAGGGCAGGCGGCGGGAGTACTCGTCGGCCTGGTCCGCGAGGCGCGCCGTATCCGTTTCCGGGGAGGCCAGTTCCAGGGACGCCAGATAGAGATCGCGCAGCAGATGGCGCGAATCTCTGGCGTTTTGCATAATCAGGCCATACTTGGCCAGTTCCGCCGCGTGCTCCGCCTGGGCGGCCGTCCTGTCATCCTCGCCGGGGGGGTATTTTTCAAGACGGCGCGGATAATAGCCATGGGCGCGTCGTCCGGAATCCGCGGCCCGTCGTGGGCCTTTCAAGGGAGAATGCGCGGGTTGTGTAGCGGGGGAAATCATAGGCTGTCCTTCTGGCTGGTGGGGGAACGGCTTGAGCTCAGCGTGAGAGCGCGGCTTCCTCAATGGCCTTGAGCACGTTTTCCGGCGGGATGCCGCTCAGGCACTCTCCCGAGCGCGGGCAGCCGGACTTGCCGTGCAGGGAGCAGGGGCGGCAATCGAGCGATCTTTGCAAAACCCTGTCGCGCGGCCCGGAAGGATAAAAGCCCCACTCAGAGCTTGTGGGACCAAAAAGGGCGACGACCGGCGTGCCCACGGCCGTACCCATGTGCATGGGCCCGGAATCGCCGCTGACCAGGGCGCGGCTGCAAGAAAGCAGGGCGCAGCTTTCGCGCAAAGAGGTCCTGTCGCTGAGGTCGTTTTCCCGGCCGGCAAAGGGCGACGCGCTGCCGCGCCCCATGGCGAACCAAGGGATGCCGCGCTCGTCCAGCAGCCGTGTGAGGCCTTGCCAATGGCCGGAAGGCCAGGTCTTCAAGGCGTTGGCCGCATAGGGATGCAGGGCCACCGGGCGCTGTCCGGGCCCGAACAGGCCGGACAGCCTGTTCACGGCCGCCCGGATTTCTTCATCCGTCAGGCGGATACGGGGCAACAGCTCGCCTGCCGGGGGAGGGGGCCTGTCCACGGCCATGTAGTACCGTTGCGGAACAGTACAGTCGCGCAGGCGCCGCCCGAACAGGCGGCGGCCGGACGCCAGAAACAGGCGGCGTTTCAGCGCCATCTTCGGGTAGCGTCTTTTCGGTCCCGGCCAGAGCAGAGACAACGCGTTCGAGCGCAAGCTGCCGTGCAGATCGAGCAGCCCGTAGCCACGGTATGCGCGGGCCAGACGCCGGCAAAAGGCGGCATAGCCGGTGGCGGCGAGGTCGGCGTCCGCAGGCGTGATGACCTTTTCGACACAAGGGCTGCCGTCAAAAAGTTCCTGCCAGGGACGCCTGGTGACAAAGGTAAAACGCCAGCCGTACCGCTCGGCAAGGCGCTCCAGCACGCCCGTGCACAGGACCACGTCACCCAGGCGGCCCAGACGAAAGGCCAGCCATTCGGCGGGAAGTGAGGAAAGAGGGTCCATGGCGTCTCGTGACAGAGTTTCGGCAAAGTGGTTTTTGTCCGCAGGATGTCCATGCATACCGGCACACAGGACGCTATCCAGCGTTTTCCTGTCAGCAGGATGGCACAAAGCATATCGGCAAGGCCACAAACAACTTAACCCGGAAGAGCGCGGATCGGTCAATTGATGTGCTGCCTTCATCGGTCAACTTAACTTGTTATCGACACGGCCTGACAAGACTCTTGACAGAATGGGCTTCCAGGGCGTACACAGCCTGTTCCTGTGTTGCGGGAGTAACTCAGTGGTAGAGTGCAACCTTGCCAAGGTTGAAGTCGCGGGTTCAAATCCCGTCTCCCGCTCCAAAAACGCCGCTGGGCGCGCGGCAACAGGCGACCCCCTTGCCAAGGGCCGCGTGATATGCTTGAATGACACGCCATGGCGGCATAGCCAAGTGGTAAGGCAGAGGTCTGCAAAACCTCCATCTCCAGTTCAAATCTGGATGCCGCCTCCAGAAGTAAGTCAAAAGACGTTCGCCGAAGTAAACTTTTCATTGGAAGAGTAAGGCGAACGTCTTTTTTTGCGTTCGCTGAAGTTCGCCGGGGTTCGTTTGCGGCAAGGGGGTTTCCTGGGTATTCCCTATACCCGCCAGACAACTTTTCATGCAAAATTGCACTTGAGCGCAAAAACTTTATACGTGAGATTCTTCCGCGACCGGAGTGATATGGATTTGCATGCCCACAGCGTTGCAAACTTTTACGAAAGTATCCAGACGCGGATTGCCCTTGGCGGACAAAGTGCGGTGCAGCGTCTTTTCGTTCAGTCCTGTCTCGCGAGCCAGCTTGGCGATGCCTCCAAAGGCTTTGGTCACACGACGAAGGGCAATAAGGAATTCTTCGCTCGTTCCTTCCTGTATGGCGTTTTCCAAATAATCAGCAGCGAATGCCTTGTCCTCTTGAAGCATTTCAATCATGGCGATGTCGTGAGAGACGCTTCGCCCATAGTTGTGAATAGTTTCAGTCATGGCGTTTACTCCCATCGTAGTTGATTTTATACGCTTTGGCCTTGGCTATGTCCGCGTCCTGGGTGGACTTGTCCCCTCCGCAGAGGAGAATAATCATCGCTCCTCCATCCAGGCAGTAGTACACCCTATACCCCGGCCCATAGTCGATGCGCAGTTCCCATAATCCCTGAGAGCCACAACTCTTGTGGTCGCCGAAGTTGCCCAAAGCAGCCCGGTCAAGCTGACGGACAATGTACATCCTGGCCCTGGCGTCCTTCAATTTTCTGAGCCAAATAGCGAAAATATCCTTTCCGTCCTCTGTCAGGTAGTGCCGAATGTGATATCTTTCTTCCATGACCAAAGAGTAGCTTATAAGCGTCGATACGTCAAGATGAATCAGCAATTCTCATTTTGTCGAAGCCAATTTGATCGCATGTGGGCTCTGCCCACAGCGCCAGGCCGCCGGCCCCAGCTTCGTACCTGGACCCGGCGAATGGGTGGCGGGAGTGTTGCCATGTTGATACGCGCAGCCGGAACCCAACTGAGGGGGTCCGGGGGAAATGATTTCCCCCGGCGGGGTCCGGGGCAGCGCCCCGGCCGCCGGAGGCATTGCCTTTCACAGTTGGCGAATGGGGGGCCGCAAAAAGGCTCATAACGAGAATTGCCGAAGATGAATGCTTCAAAATCAAGAAAATAATAAAACTGGTTGACTCTGGCGCCATCAAGAGGATAGATAGCAATTCACATTTTGGATTCAAACCATCTTTGCCGGGAAAAAGGGCAGGGACAAAGCAGACCTGGGTACGAAAAATATCGTAAAGATTTTAGTTCAATATTTCTAAGTAGTAAGCTGTCAGTTAAGAGGTGGGTGCCGCCTCCATGCGGGAGTAACTCAGTGGTAGAGTGCAACCTTGCCAAGGTTGAAGTCGCGGGTTCAAATCCCGTCTCCCGCTCCAAGTGATTACAACGCCCTTGATTTCAAGGGCTTTTTTTGTATTAGCGCGCCCGGAAGGGTGCGCCGACAACAAAAAAACCCCGGCTCACCGGGGTTTTTTTGTTGGTCAGAATTTTTTTAGTAACGCGGTTGCCTAGGGGCTTTGGGCTGTGCTTCGTTAACACGCAGGGTGCGGCCACCAAAGCTGGTGCCGTCGAGGGCTTCCACTGCGCCTGTGGCGTCGGAGTCTTCCATTTCAACGAAGCCGAAACCGCGCGCGCGGCCGGTTTCCCTATCGCTGATGAGTTTGACGGAGTTAACAGTGCCATGAGGGGCGAACAGGTCACGCACCTCGTCTTCCGTCGCCGACCAGGGCAGGTTGCCCACATAAAGAGACTTACTCATGCAAAAATCCTCTCAAAAATAAATAATCCACCGCGCCGCAAAACATCCCGCAAAACATCTGCCGGAACTGCGCGTTTCCTCAAGAGGTCACATGCCCTATGCTTACGGCTGCGTCAATAAAAAAAATGAGAATTTTCTCTTCTTTTTCATTGTGCGGCAGAGAATTTCGGTTCAAAGTCCGCTACTGATAATTATATTTATAACAATAATAGAATGTTATATAAAAACTCAAAACGGCGTTTAATTATCGATTATATTTATCAGCCATACCATTTTTTCTAAAAATGCCAGACCCAGGCCAGCCGGTTCAGCAATTCTCATTTTGATGAAGCCAATTTGATCGCATGTGGGCTCCGCCCACAGCGCCAGACCGCCGGCCCCAGCTTCGTACCTGGACCCGGCGATTGGGTGACGGGAGGTTGCCATGTTGATACGCGCAGCCGGAACCCAACTGAGGGGGTCCGGGGGAAATCATTTCCCCCGGCGGGGTCCGGGGCAGCGCCCCGGCCGCCGGAGGCATTGCCTTTCACAGTTGGCGAATGGG
>JAIRTI010000044.1 GCA_031255035.1 Desulfovibrio sp. | reverse complement strand
CCGGCCACGGCAATGGGAAAGCCTATGGCGGCCGAGGTGCCGATGGCCTTGCGCATGGGCACGTTGCACCAGGTCATGTAGGGCACGGAAAGCGTGCCGCCGCCGATGCCCACGAAACTCGACACCATACCGATGACGCCCCCGGCCACGGTGTTGCCGCCGATGCCCGGTATGTCGCGCGAGGCCGCTGGTTTGATGTTCATGAGCATCTGCGTGCCGACGTACAACAGAAATACCACGAAAAACCCCTTGAGCCAGTTGGTGGGCAGGTGAGCCGCCACTTTGGAGCCCAGAAAGGTGCCGACAAGGATGCCCACGGTGATCTGCCTGACGATGCGCCAGATGACCGCCTTGTTCCGGTGGTGGGTCATGAAGCTGGAGATGGAAGTAAACATGATGGTGGCAAGCGAGGTGCCCAGGGCCATGTGGTGCGTGAATTCGCCGCTGATGCCCTGGGCGGCGAAGGTGTAGTCGATCATGGGCACGATCACCAGACCGCCGCCCACGCCGAGCAGCCCGGCCAGCACGCCGGCCGCAGCCCCCAGAACCATAAAAATCAGGATGGATGACAGCATGTCGCGCTCCGGAATGAAAGGTTCCCTGGGCTGACGACTCTATACCTCTATGTAACCGTCCGCAAGTGAGGTTTGCAGCCGGTATTGTTCCTTGCGCCTTGACAAATAATACCGGCTCTCCCTACAGTAATCAGTCCGTCGCCGGCCGCTTCGGCGCGTCTTCGGGCACACTACGTATGCTTGCATCCCCTTGGTATTTCACCGGCTTCTTGTCCAGGACACTGTTACGTTAGGGAGCACTTATGTCGAACACTCTCCAGGCCCAACGGACTTATGCCCTCGTCGGTACCGGCGGCTGCGGCAAAACCACCCTCGCGGAAATGCTGCTTCTCGAAGCCGGGGTCATCAACCGCCTCGGCAAGATCGAAGAAGGCAGCACCGCTCTTGATGCCGAGCCCGAAGAAATCAAGCGCCGCGGCAGCATACAGCCCGGTTTCGCCACCTTCACCAGAGGCGGGGCCCGTCATTTTCTCGTGGATATGCCCGGCGACGGCAACTTCGTGGGCGATATGGACATGGTGCTCACCGGCGTTGACGCCGCCGTGTTCGTTATCGACGCCGTGGACGGCGTGCGCCCCCTGACCAAGCGCCAGTGGACCTCCATTCAGAACGCGGGCCTGCCCGCCGTCTGCGCCGTGACCAAGGTCGACCGCGACCGGGCCGACTTTGAATCGGCCCACGCCAGCCTTTCCTCCATCCTGGGCATCCGCACGGTGCTGTTATACGCGCCCATCGGCGGGCAGACCGACTTCCGGGGCGTGGTCGACGTGCTCGGCGCCAAGGCCTGGATGTTCGGCGAGAACGGGGCCGTCACCGAGGCCGGGATTCCGGCGGACATGGCCGACGACATGGCCATTCTTCGCGAAACCGCCGTGGAGAATATCGCCGAGAGCGACGACGCCCTGATGGAAAAATACCTGGAGCAAGGCGAACTTTCGGAAGACGAAATCCGCCAGGGTCTGCGCCACGGCGTGCTCTCCCTTCAGCTTGTGCCGGTGGTGGCGGTTTCCGGCCTTGAAAACAAGGGCGCCGCGGCCCTGTTGTCCGCCATTGAAAGCCTGTTGCCCCCGGGCCTGGATCACGCTCCCTTCCGGGGCGAGGACGGCAAGGAGCTTGCGCCGTCCGCCGACGGCCCGGCGGCCTGCTTCGTCTTCAAAACCCTGACCGATCCCTTCGCGGGCCAGCTCACCGTGGTTCGCGTGCTCTCCGGCGCCATCAGCGGGGACAGCGCCCTGAAGAACATGACCACCGGCGACAACGAACGCCTGGGCGCCCCCATCCTCATGAACGGCAAAAACCAGACCCAGAGCAAAGAGAGCATGGGGCCGGGGGCCGTCGTCGCCCTCGCCAAACTGAAAAACACCCACACGGGCGACACCCTTTCCGACGACAAACTGGGCTTCGCCCTCAAGGCGCCGGCCCTGCCGCCGCAACTTATTTCCTATGCCCTCGCGCCCAGGGAAAAAGGGGACGAAGACAAGGTCTTTGCCGCTGTGCAGCGTCTGCTGGACGAAGACATCACCCTCAAGCTCAACCGCGACGAGGAAACCGGCGACATCCTGGTTTCCGGCATGGGCCAACTGCATATTGAAACCGCTGTGGAGCGCGCCAGACGCCGCTACAAAGTTGACATCCTGCTGAAAACCCCCAAGGTGCCCTACCGTGAAACCATCCGGGGCACGGCCCAGGTTCAGGGACGCCATAAAAAACAAAGCGGCGGGCGCGGCCAGTTCGGCGACTGCTGGGTCGAGTTCGGCCCCCTGGAGCGCGGCGCCGGATACCAGTTTGAAGACGCCATTGTCGGCGGGGTCGTGCCGCGCCAATATATTCCGGCCGTGGACAAAGGCATTCAGGAAGTCTCGGTCCGGGGTTTTCTCGCCGGCTACCCCATGGTGGATTTCAAGGCCAAGCTCTACGACGGCAGCTACCATAGCGTGGATTCCTCGGAAATGGCCTTTAAAGTGGCCGGGTCCCTGGCGTTCAAAAAAGCCATGGAAAGCTGCAAGCCGACCCTGCTTGAACCCATCGTCACCCTGACCATCTCCATTCCGGATGAAAACATGGGCGACGTCATCGGCGATCTTTCCAGCCGCCGGGGCAAGGTGCAGGGCTCCGACTCCATGGCGGGCATCACTGAAATCAAGGCCCAGGTCCCCATGAACGAAGTGCTGCGCTACGCGCCGGATCTGCGCTCCATGACCGGCGGCCAGGGCAGCTTCACCATGGAATTCTCGCACTACGAAGAAGCGCCGCAGCCCGTGACCGAAAAGGTCGTGGCCGAGTACAGGCAGGCCAAGGAAGCGGAATAAGATCAAAAGGCGCGGGCTCTTCGCCAAGCGGCAAGCACACACGCAAACGGATATCCGGGGCGGCTGCAAGGTCGCCCCGTTCCTTTTTTCTGACGACGCTCTTTATGAGAAAGCCACCATGAGCCTATCGATAGGCAATCGGTCATCAAAATTTCCTTTATGGTTTGAAACCTCTCCCTTCAGGGAGATGCCAGCTTGACGCCCGGCAACGCCGGGAATACCTTTCAGGTAACCCCTTCCTTCAGGGAGGGGGCAATCCAC